>JAUNTV010000107.1 GCA_030538515.1 Paracoccus sp. (in: a-proteobacteria) | reverse complement strand
CGATTTCGATACCGAGGCCCCCTATATCATTGTAGAACTTGATACTGCCTGCCGTCAGCAGCAGTTCGGCGAAGGATGGTTCGAAACGCTTGATGCCGTGCCGCATCGCGCTGTGTCCATGTCCGTGCGGCACATTCTCAAATCGAAGACCATCATCCTGACGGTGCCCGATGAACGCAAGGCCGAAGCCGTCGCACGATGTCTTGAGGGACCAGTGGATAACACCGCCCCCGCATCCATTCTGCAAACCCATCAGGATGCCTCTATCCACCTCGACGCGGCTGCAGCCTCTCTGCTGACCAGAGGGAGTTGACGCTCCATCGGCGAGCCCGTCTGTGGCAGCGGCATTGAAAGGATAATCGCGGTGAGAAAAGCAAACATCTGCGGTCCTGATTCTGGCGGATGCTCTCTCGATAGCAGCCGATGAGCGCGCCGCGAAACGACCGTTATCCGGTCTGACGGCCAAAAATCATTTGCATGTTCGCATGGGGCAAGATCGGCGGTGCGGATCGCTAATGTTCGGATTTCATTGCATTTAATCAAACATGCAACTGGCTTTCGGAACTCGCGGCGAAATTTGCATGTCAGGATTTCAGGCAGCAGGCACTTTCCACCAGCGCCTGACGCCGGAAACGCCTTATTTTACTGGCTTTATGCGCGCTCTGCGCCCCCGGCAGCAATAGTCGCCGGGCACCTGTCAAACACCGCTGCAAGGCCCGTTTCAAGCCTCACTGCATGACAAGTCCATATCGGCACCACACACCCGCATCACCCGCCAAACACCCTGTATTTACCGGCCTCAGCCGCCTCTACCCGGCTGTTCCCAGATAACCCCGCCTCTTTTCAGGTTATGGTGTCAAACAACAGCACTGGTAAGGTCTGAATGCTGGCCGCGCGGGGAGATGGTGTGTAAGGTGCGGTTGTCGCTTCTTGCCGGTCATCATCCCGCCCCACAATTCATGTCCGGAAATCGGGGCGTGCCGAGAAAAAAGCCAGTAAAAACAAAGAAAATGGCGGAGACGAAGGGATTCGAACCCTCGATACCATCTCTGGTATACTCCCTTAGCAGGGGAGCGCCTTCGACCACTCGGCCACGTCTCCGCCGACGCGTTTAGCAGTCGTGAGCAGCCTTCCACAAGGGGGAAATGTCGGTTTTCCGAATTGATTGCACGCGCCCCTGCGGCGGTTTCAGGCGACGCGGATCAGAAGCGCCACGCCCGAGATGATCAGCGCGATCCCGGCCAGTTGGCGCGGCGTGCTGCCCTGATGGAAAAGCCGCGCCGACAGGGTTTGCGCGAAGACCACCTCGATCAGCGCCAGCGTGCGCACATTGGCCGCCGAGGTCAGCGCGAAGCCGATGAACCAGAAAAGCGAGGCGAATGCCCCGAGCGCGCCGGCGAGAAGCGAGGCCCTCCAGCGTCGCGCGATGGCGCCAAGGGCCGCGCGGTCGCCAAGCCCCATCCAGATCAGCATCACCACGGTCTGCATCGACAGCGCGATCACAAGGACAAGGCCTGCGTGCAGCACCGGGTTCCCCGCAGGCAGGGTCAGGATGGCACCGCGAAAACCAAGCGCCGACAGGCCGAAAAGCGCGCCCGCCGTGACGCCGGTGGCCACGCTGCGCAGATTGGCGCGCGACCATTTCGCGCCCGAGATCAGGGTCACGCCAAGCACCGCCAGCAGGATCGCGCCCATCCGCGCCGGCCCGAGCGGCTCGGCCAGAATGATCGCGCCGAAAATGGCCAGCGTCACCGGTTCGGTCTTCATGAGCGCCGTGGCCACGCCGAAGCCCTGACCGCGCATGGTCAGCAGCATGAAGGCCGTGGCCGCGATCTGGGCAGCGGCGCCAAGCGCGGTCCAGCCAAGCGTGGCGGGCGAAAGCGCGGGCAGGGGGGCTGCCTGCGCCATCACCAGCAGAAACAGAAGCGCGAAGGGCAGGCCGAAGAAGAACCGCACGGCGGTCGCGCCGGTGGTGCCGATCTCGTGGCCAAGCCCCGCCTGGGCGGCATTGCGGCCGGTCTGCGCAAGGGCCGCGATCAGCGTGGCCAGAACCCACATGGATCAGGTGCCGCGAATGGTGTCGATCATCAGCGCGACATTGGCCGGATCGGCATCGGGGGTGATACCATGGCCGAGGTTGAAGATATGCGGCCCGCCCCGGAAGGCCCTGACGATGGCGCGGGTCTCGTCGATCAGGGCCTGCCCGCCCGTGACCATATGACGCGGGTCCAGATTGCCCTGCACGCAGCCGTCTTTCTGGACATGCGCCGCCGCCCATGTGGCATCGACCGAATTATCCAGCGCCACGCAATCGGCCCCGGTGGCGCGCGCGAAACCTTCGTAACGCGGGCCTGCCTCGCGCGGGAAGGCGATGACGGGAATGGCGGGATGGCGCGCCTTCAGGGCCTTGATGATGCGCGTGGCAGGTGCAAGGGCGAAATCGTCGAAATCCTGCCCCTTCAGGCTGCCGGCCCAGCTGTCGAACAGCTTGACCACCTCGGCCCCGGCCTGGATCTGGGCGGAAAGATATTCAATCGTCGCATCTGTGATACGCGCGATCAGCGTGGAAAACGCGGCGCGGTCGGCGGCCTTGAACGCATGCGCGGGGCCCTGATCGGGCGTGCCGCGCCCCGCGATCATATAGGTGGCGACGGTCCATGGCGCGCCGGCGAAACCGATCAGCGTGGTCTCGGCCGGGAGTTCGCGCGACAGGATGCGCAGGGTCTCATAGACGGGCGAAAGCACGTCGTGGATGGTATCCACGGGTTTCAGGCCCGCCACCCCCGCCGCATCGGTGATGGTCGACAGGCGCGGCCCCTCGCCGGTGACGAACCACAGATCCGCGCCAAGCGCCTGCGGGACCAGCAGGATATCGGCAAACAGGATCGCCGCATCGAAGCCGTAACGGCGGATCGGTTGCAGCGTGACCTCGGCCGCCAGATCGGGGTTGTAGCAAAGCGACAGGAAATCGCCCGCCTCAGCCCGCGTCGCGCGATATTCTGGCAGGTAGCGCCCGGCCTGACGCATCATCCAGACGGGGGGCGTGGGCAGGCGCTCGCCGGCAAGCGCGCGCAGGATCTTCTTGGTCATGGGGCCTCGCTTTCGGCCCCCGTTCAACGGGCCTTGCCCGGCATTGTCAAGCCGGCGCGGCGCGGCTATGGCTGGCGCATGACTGACTGGCCCACCCCCCAAGACCCGCTGAGGATCGGCACGCGCGGCTCGCCCCTGGCGCTGGCGCAGGCGCATGAGACGCGCGCGCGGCTGATGGCTGCCCATGACCTGCCCGAGACCGCCTTCGAGATCGTGCCGATCAAGACCACCGGCGACCGCATTCAGGATCGCGCCTTGCAGGCCATCGGCGGCAAGGGCCTGTTCACCCGCGAGATCGAAGATGCGCTGCTGGCGCGCCGCATCGATATCGCGGTTCATTCCATGAAGGATATGCCGGTCCTGCAACCCGAGGGGCTGGTCATCGACTGCTTGCTTCCGCGCGAGGACCCGCGCGATGCCTTCATCAGCCCGCTTCACGCCGGGATCGAGGCGCTGCCGCAAGGCGCGGTCGTCGGCTCGTCCTCGCTTCGGCGGCGCGCGCAACTGGCCTTCCGGCGGCCTGATCTTGCTCTGGTCGAGTTTCGCGGCAATGTGCAGACCCGTATGCAGAAGCTGGCCGATGGCGTGGCCGAGGCAAGCTTCCTGGCCATGGCCGGGCTGAACCGGCTGGGGCTGGCGCATGTCATCCGCGCGGCGATCGAACCCGAGGAAATGCTGCCCGCCATCGCGCAGGGTGCCATCGGGGTCGAGCGTCGCGGCGATGATACCCGCGCGCAGGCGCTTCTGGACGGCATCGCCGATCAGCCCACCGGCCTGCGCGTGATGGCAGAGCGCGCCTTTCTGGCGCGTCTTGACGGGTCTTGCGAAACGCCCGTCGCGGGGCTGGCGGAACTGGTGGACGATGGGCTTTGGCTCAGGGGCGAGATCCTGATGCCCGACGGCTCGGCGCGGTTTTCGGGTGAAAGGCGCGGGGCGGCTGTGGACGGGCCTGCCATGGGCCGCGATCTGGCCGAGGAATTGCTGGCCCGCGCGCCCGCCGATTTCCTGCGCCTGATCGGCGCGCGCTGATGGCGCGCACGCAGGGTTCGCGCGCCGATGTGACAGGCCCGCTGATCCGGGATGCGGCGCGCCATCTGTTTGCGCGCCACGGGTTCGCGGCGGTCTCGATGCGCCAGATCGCGGCACGGGTGGGGGTGCAGGTCGGCACGCTTTACGCCTATACCGATGACAAGCAGGCGCTGCTGGCCGATCTTCTGCGCGCGCATATGGATTATCTGCTTGACGCATGGCGCGATCCGGGCGGGGACGCGCTGAAGCGGCTGGATCATTTCGTGCGCTTCCATATCGACACCAGCCTTGATCACGCCGATGACGTGTTTCTGTCCTATATGGAACTGCGCAATCTCGGCCCGGAAAACCACGCCGAAATCAGCGCGCTCAGGCGCCGGTATGAGGGTGCGCTGCAAGTCATTCTGGAAGACGGCGCGGCGACCGGCGTGATGCGGATCGGCGATACGCGGCTGGCGACCATGGCGCTGATCGCCATGCTGACAGGGGTGACGAACTGGTATCGCGCGGGCGGGCGGCTGGACCGGGCGGCGCTTTATCGCCATTACCGTGCGCTCGTGCGCGGCGCGGTGGGGGCGGCGGGCGGCTGAGGCCCCTTGCCGAAGGCCGCGCCTGCACCGATATTTGCGCCATGTCGATCCCGCCCGCCTTTCTTGATGAGTTGCGCAACCGCGTCCCGGTCAGCCGGATCGTGGGGCGCAAGGTCACATGGGCTCTGAAGCGCTCGAACCAGGCCAAGGGCGACTGGTGGGCGCCTTGCCCGTTTCACGGCGAAAAGACGGCCTCTTTCCATGTCGATGACCAGAAGGGGTTTTATTATTGCTTCGGCTGCCATGCCAAGGGCGATGCACTGGGCTTCCTGCGCGAATCCGAAGGGCTGGATTTCATCGATGCGGTGAAGGTGCTGGCCGCCGAGGCCGGGCTGGCCATGCCCGAACGCGACCCGGCCGAGGCCAGGCGCGCCGACCGCCGCAGCCTGCTGGTCGAGGCGATGGAGGCCGCGACCCGCCATTACCGGATGCAGCTTCAGACCGGGGCGGGGGCGGATGCGCGCGATTATCTGGCCCGTCGCGGGCTGGACGGCGCGGCCATCGAGCGCTTCGATCTGGGCTTCGCGCCCGATCTCCGGCAGGGGCTTGTCGCGGCGCTTGGTGAAAAGGGCATCGCGCCCGAGATCATGGACGAGGCCGGGCTGATCATCACCCCCGACGGCGGCGGCGCGCCCTATGACCGTTTCCGGGGCCGGATCATCTTTCCCATACGCGATGCGCGTGGCCGCGTGATCGCCTTTGGCGGGCGCGCCATGGACCCCAATGCGCGGGCGAAATACCTCAACAGCCCCGAAACGCCGCTGTTCGACAAGGGGCGCAATCTTTACCATGTCGCGCCCGCCCGCGCCGCGGTGGCCAAAGGTGCCCCCCTGATCGTGGCCGAGGGCTATATGGACGTGATCGCCCTTGCGCTTGCGGGGTTTGAAGGCGCGGTCGCCCCGCTTGGCACGGCCATCACCGAAGATCAGTTGCGCCTGATGTGGCGCATCTCGCCCGAGCCGGTGGTGATGCTGGATGGCGATGCCGCAGGCCAGCGTGCCGCGATGCGGCTGGTGGATCTGGCGCTGCCGATGACCGGGCCGGGGCAGGCGCTGCGCTTCGTGGCGCTGCCTGCGGGCCAGGACCCCGATGACCTGATCCGCGCGCAGGGCGCGCCGGCCATGCAGAAGCTGCTTGATGGCGCAGGCCCGCTTGTCGATCTTCTGTGGCAGCGCGAGACCGAGGGGCGCGATTTCGACAGCCCGGAACGGCGCGCGGCGCTGGATGCGCGCCTGCGCAAATCCATCGCGCTGATCCCTGACGAGGCCACGCGCCATCACTATACCGCCGCGCTCAGGGAACGCCGCTTTGCACTGTTTGGCGGGCGGCGCGGGGCCGGGCGGCTGACGCCGGGGCCACGCGACACGGGTTTCGGCAGGCCCGCGCCGGCACCGGCCCGCGCCCAGACCCGCGCCACCCCCCTTGGGCAGCAGGATGCGGGCGATGCGACGCTGGAAAACATGGTGCTGGCCTTGTGCGCGACCTATCCGGGCCTTGCGGGGCGCGTTGAATCGCGTCTGGAATTGCTGGCCCCTGCCGATACCGGGCGCGCGGCGCTGTGCCATGACCTGCTGGCCGGTCAGGACAGCGAAACCGGGCGCATGGCCCTTGCGGGGATCATGCAGGATGCCTATGTCCGTGCCTCTCCGCTGATCCGCCAGCCCGATGATGCCGACAAGGCCGCCGCCGTTCTGACCAATATTCTCGACAAGATCGAGGCCCGCCGCGCCGCCATGGCCGAACTGGCCCGCGCCGAGGCCGATATTCAGGGCCTTGTCGATGAGGGGCTGACATGGCGTGTCAGCGAATCGGCCCGTGCGCGCCACCGCGCCGAACAACCCGAGATCGAGGATACGTCGGACATGAACGAGGATCGCGGTGCGCTTTCTGCCCGGCTGGCATCCTATTTCGACACGAGGCGCAACAGAAAGGGCGGGTGATTCGCCCTGAAACCCCCGGAAAAGCCCGAATCACCCGGCCTATGAACCGACGCGCATCTTGTCTAGAAAGGTGCCGATCCCCATCTGATTCGGGCTTTCCCGAATCACTACGCTGACAGGACGCCCATGGCCGCCAAGGACGACGATACTTCCCGCGACGACAGCCAGGATAACGATCACTCGCTTGATATCTCTCAGGCGGCGGTCAAGAAGATGATCGCCGAAGCGAAAGAGCGCGGCTATATCACCTATGATCAGCTCAACGCCGTGCTTCCGCCCGAGCAGGTCAGCTCTGACCAGATCGAGGATGTGATGTCCATGCTCTCCGAGATGGGCATTCAGGTGGTCGAGAACGAGGAAGAGGGCGAGGACAGCGAAACCGGCGGTGAGATCGTCACCACCTCGGGTTCGCGCGACGTGGCGGTGGCCAGTTCGGAAACCGAAAAGCTCGACCGCACCGATGATCCGGTGCGCATGTATCTGCGCGAGATGGGCAGCGTGGAACTGCTCTCGCGCGAGGGCGAGATCGCCATCGCCAAGCGCATCGAGGCCGGGCGCAACACCATGATCCTGGGGCTTTGCGAAAGTCCGCTGACCTTCAAGGCCATCACCATGTGGCGCCAGGAGCTTCTGGACGAAGACATCCTGCTGCGCGACGTGATCGATCTGGAAACCACCTTCGGCCAGTCCATGGACGAGGATGGCGAAGAGGTTCTCAGCGCCGGCGCAGCCGCGACCGGTTCCCCCCGCCCCGCCGAACGCGGCGAGGAAACCGATGCCGACGGCAACCCCATGCCGGTCGAGGATGACGACGAGGATGAGGGCGCGAACCTTTCCCTTGCCGCGATGGAAGCCAGCCTCAAGCCGCAGGTTCTGGAAACGCTGGAAGCCATCGCGCGCGATTACGAAAACCTTGCCGACATGCAGGATCAGCGCATGTCGGCCACGCTGAACGAGGATGGCAGCTTCTCGGCCGCGGCCGAGATCGCCTATCAGAAGCTGCGTGGTGAAATCGTGGTGCTGGTGAACTCGCTTCATCTGCATAACAACCGGATCGAGGCGCTTGTCGATCAGCTTTACGGCATCAACCGCCGCATCGTGTCCATCGACTCGGGCATGGTGAAACTGGCCGATGCCGCCCGCATCAACCGGCGCGAATTCATCGACGCTTATCGCGGTGCCGAGCTTGACCCCGCCTGGATCGAGCGGATGCTGGAAAACAAGGGGCGCGGCTGGCAGGCGCTGTTCGAGCGTTCGCGCGCGCAGGTCGAGAAGCTGCGCGGCGACATGGCCGATGTGGGCCAATATGTCGGCGTCGACATCGAAGAATTCCGCCGCATCGTCAATCAGGTGCAGCGCGGCGAAAAGGAAGCGCGGCAGGCCAAGAAGGAAATGGTCGAAGCCAACCTGCGGCTGGTGATCTCGATCGCCAAGAAATACACGAACAGGGGCCTGCAATTCCTTGATCTCATTCAGGAAGGCAATATCGGTCTGATGAAGGCCGTGGACAAGTTCGAATACCGCCGCGGCTACAAGTTCAGCACCTATGCGACATGGTGGATCCGGCAGGCGATCACGCGGTCCATCGCCGATCAGGCGCGCACCATCCGCATCCCGGTCCATATGATCGAGACGATCAACAAGCTGGTGCGCACCGGCCGGCAGATGCTGCATG
>JAUNTV010000106.1 GCA_030538515.1 Paracoccus sp. (in: a-proteobacteria) | reverse complement strand
TCATGGATGACGCGCTGTCGCTTCTGCCCGCCGATTACTGGCGGTGGTGGCTGCTCAGCCATGCGCCCGAATCCGGTGACAGCGAGTTCACATGGGAAAATTTCCAGCAATCCGTGAACAAGGATCTGGCCGATGTGCTTGGCAATTTCGTCAGCCGGATCACGAAATTCTGCCGCTCGAAATTCGGGGAAACCGTGCCCGAAGGCGGCGAATGGGGGGCGCCCGAACGCGAACTGGCCAAGGCCCTGAGCACGCGCATCCGCGCCTATGAGGGCTTTCTGGATCATATCGAGGTCCGCAAGGCCGCCGCCGAGCTGCGCGCGATCTGGGTTCTGGGCAATGAATATCTGCAAAGCGCCGCCCCCTGGGCCACCTTCAAGGATGACCCCGAAAAAGCCGCCATGCAGGTCCGTCTGGGGCTGAACCTGATCGCGCTTTACGCCGCCCTTTCGGCCCCCTTCATCCCCTTTACCGCCGACACCCTGCGCGATGCGATGGGCAGCGGCAGCGACTGGCCGGACAGCGCCGAAGCCGCGCTGAACGCGCTTGCGCCGGGCCATGCCTTCACCGTGCCCGACAATCTGTTCACCAAGATCACCGATGAGCAGCGCGAGGAATGGACCGAACGTTTCAAGGGCACCCGCGCCTGAGCCTCGCGGCGGCGATACCGCAAAAGGTCTGCCCGCTCGTCACGCGGCGGGCGGGCGATCAGCGGCAGTTGCTGGCCTTTGCCCATCCTCTGGCCGGGCACCAATTCGTCAAGGGCAGCATCGAGCCGGGCGAGGCCCCGGTCCGGGCCGCAATCCGCGAACTGGCCGAGGAAAGCGGCATCCGCCTTATGGTGCCGCCGGCCTTTCTGGGCGCCTTCCCGGTCGGGCCGGATGGCCAGATCTGGCATTTCTTTGACTGCCAGACGCCTGCCCTGCCCGATCGCTGGCAACACCGGACCGAGGATGGCGGCGGGCTGCTGTTCGATTTCTTCTGGCACCCGTTCAGCAAGGAACCGGGCGGTGACTGGCATCCGGTCTTTCATGACGCCTATGGTGTGATCCACCGGCTTCTGGGCGGCGATTGAGGTGAAATCCGCGCCTGGGCCGCCTTGCCTCGGGCCTGCATTTCCTTGCGTGGTCGCATGTCATCTGATCCCGGCATCCTGATCTTCTGGGTCATTGCTGCCCTTGCGGCATGAGGTCAGACGCTGGCGGGCTTCTCGCGCTTGGGCTGATGCCGGCGCCGCAGGCTGCCAGCTTCTTTCTGGCCGGGCTGACGGGCGGCATGATGGGGGGGTGTTCGCCACGACCGGGCTGCCCGTGATCTGGCATCTTTACCGCCAGCCCATGGCGCTTGCTGCGGTCCGCGCGACGCTGGTGGCGACTTTTCTGGTGACGCAGATGCTGGCGCACGGGGCCTGTCATCGCCTCGGGCGGGGCGACGCAGGCGCGCTTCTGGTCAGTGCAGCCGGGGCCGCGCCCGCCGTGCTGCCTGACATATGGATCGCGCGGCACTACCCGCCGCCGGTCCAGCCCGCCACCATCCGCAAGGCGGCACTGGCGCTGCTGCTGCTTTCGGGGGTCTCGCTGATCGCCCCGGCGTTTTCGCGGCTGGCTTAGGGCTGGCGCGCTGCCGCCCTGCGGCCTATTGTCCCGATATCGATAAAAAATACCCGAGGCCCCATGACCCATTGCATTCTGATCGGCGCCCCCGTGGACGAGGGGCAGCGCGTGCCCGGCTGCATGATGGGGCCGTCGGCCTATCGCGTGGCGGGGCTTGGCCGGGTGCTGGCATCGCTTGGTCACACGGTCGAGGATCGCGGCGATGTGGCCCTGCCCCCCCTTGGCGGCGAAACGCATGCCAATACTGCCATCCACCACCTGCCCGAAGTGATCGGCTGGACGCGGGCGCTGTCAGCCGCAGCCCTTGCCGCCATGCCCGACGGCATGCCTATCTTCATGGGCGGCGATCACGCGCTGGCGCTTGGCACGGTGGCGGGCGTGGCGGCCCATGCCAGGGCCGCGGGCCGTCCGCTTTTCGTGATCTGGCTGGATGCGCACAGCGATTTCCACACGCCGATGACCACCACATCGGGCAATCTGCATGGCACGCCCATGGCCTATGCCTCGGGGCGCGGTGGTTTCGCCCCTTTCCCGCCCTTCCCCGCGCCGGTGCCCGCCGAGAACATCTGCATGTTCGGCATCCGCAGCGTCGACCCCGCCGAACATGCCATGCTGGAAGAAACCGACATTACCGTGAACGACATGCGCGTGCTGGATGAACGCGGCATCGTCGCCCCCTTGCGCGAATTTCTGGAACGCGTCCGGGCCGTGAACGGGCTTTTGCATGTCAGCCTTGATGTGGATTTCCTTGACCCGACCATCGCCCCCGCCGTCGGCACCACCGTTCCCGGCGGCACCACCTTCCGAGAAGCGCATCTGGTCTGCGAGATCCTGCATGAATCGGGGCTTGTGACCTCGCTCGATCTGGTCGAGCTGAACCCCTTTCTGGACGAACGCGGGCGCACGGCGAAGCTGATGGTCGATCTGGTCGGCTCGATGATGGGCCAGAAGGTCTTCGACCGCCGCACCCGCAGCTATTGACGCGCTTGCAATCCCGCGCCGGCCCGCCCATCTCTGGAAACGGTCGGATAACCCGGAGAAACCCATGTCCCGCAAAGCCACGGAACGGCTGTCGTTCTACCTGCTGATCCTGCTGATGCTTTACGCATCCCTTGCAGGCGCGGCGTAGGGGGGCGGCATGGCACAGCGCTTCGGTGGCCGCTATTCGCCCGGCCAACAGGATATTCCGCAGCCCAAGGGCACGCCTGCCCATCCGCTGGCATCGCGGGTGAAATGGATCACGGTTGCGGCAATTCCCTTTCTGATCAGTGCCTTCTGGCAGGAGCCCCTGCTTCTGGTCACGCATCTGGCCGCTTTCGGGATCGTGGCGCTTGGCGGGCTTCTGACACGTGAGGGACTGGCCGCCGAGGCCGCCTATAACGCGCGCCGCGTGGCCCGCCGCCCGGCATGGCCGCGCAAGCTGTTCGGTGGTGTGCTGACCGGTTTCGGTGCCGCGCTCGGGGCCTGGGCCCCCGATGCCGCGCTTGGCGCGGGGCTGATCGGGCTGACCGGCTTCGTGCTGCATTACCTTGCCTTCGGGCCCGACCCCTGGCGCAGCAAGGGGATGGAAGGCATCGACAGCTTCCAGCAGGACCGCGTGGCCCGCTTCGTGACCGAGGGCGAGGGCTATCTGACCGGCATGCAGGACGCCATCACCCGCACCGGCGACCGCCGGCTTGAGGCCCGCGTCGCCCTTTTCGCCGAGACCGCGCGCGAACTGTTCCGCCGCGTCGAGGAATCGCCCGCCGATCTGGGGGCCGCGCGCCGCTATCTGGGCGTCTATCTGATGGGCGCGCGCGACGCGACGGTGAAATTCGCCGATCTCTACAGCCAGACGCAGGATGCCGGCGCGCGCACCGATTACGAAGCCCTGCTGAACGATCTGGAAAGCAACTTCGCAGCCCGCACACGCTCGCTGATCGAAGGCGGGCGCACCGATTTCGATATCGAGATGCAGGTCTTGCGCGACCGCCTTGCACGGGAAGGCATCCGTCCCGCCGAACAGCCCGCGCCGGCCGCGCTTGAGGACCGGCGCGGGGCTGCCTTTGATGATCTGATCCGCGAAAGCTTCCAGCCCGCCCCGCGCAGGCCGGACTAAATGCCGCGCTACGCCCTTCGGGTCGAATATGACGGCGCGCCTTTCGCCGGTTGGCAGGCGCAATCGGGCCAGCCAAGCGTGCAAGGCACGATCGAGACCGCGCTGTCGCGCCTTGATCCCGGCTTCGCGGCAGGAGCGCGGATCGCGGCGGCGGGGCGGACGGATGCGGGGGTGCATGCCTCGGGTCAGGTGTTTCATGCCGATCTGGCCAGGGACTGGCTACCCTTCAAACTGGCCGAGGCGCTGAACTGGCATCTCAAGCCCGCGCCCGTTGCGGTGACAGCCGTGGCGTCGGTGGGCGATGATTTCCACGCCCGCTTTTCCGCGCGTGAGCGGCGCTATACCTTCCGGCTGATCGCGCGGCGTGCGCCCGTGGTGGCGGATCGCGGGCAGGTCTGGCAGGTGCTGCGCCCGCTTGATCCCGATGCCATGCGCGAAGGCGCACAACATCTTGTTGGTCTGCATGATTTCACCACATTCCGCAGCACGATGTGCCAATCCGCCAGCCCGGTGAAAACGCTGGATGAAATCCGCATCGAGGCGCTGAATTACCCCGCGGGGCAGGAAATCCGCTTTCATCTGCGCGCCCGCAGCTTTCTGCATAATCAGGTCCGCAGCATCGTGGGTACGCTTGAACGCGTCGGCGCGGGCGCCTGGCCACCCGCGCGCGTGGCCCGCGCCCTTGCCGCCCGCGACCGCGCCGCCTGCGGCCCGGTTTGCCCGCCCCACGGCCTGTCACTGACCGGGGTGACATATGACCCCGACCCGTTTACCGGTGCTTAATCCGGGAAGGCGCAGGGCTGGCCCGCCCGGCAGGCCATGGCGTTATAGACCTCGGCCTGACGCTTGCGGTTGCGCAATTCATAGATCGCCACGCCGATCACGCCCACATTCGCCGCCGAACCCCGCCCCGATGTAACCGCAACCGACTGGCCCGGCTCGGAAAAGCGGAAGGCCGCGACCTCATCCCTGTTGAGCCGGAAGCCGTCGAAATTATAGCTGCGTCCGGCGTCGAGAATCATGGCCGCGTCGAACAGCCAGCGACGCGCGGGCTTGCCGGTCATCACATTCAGCCCGTCGACGGTGACGATGGCGATGATGTCATCTTCCCGAGAGCGGTTATCGACGCGAATTTCATAGCGCTCACCGGTCTTGCCTTGCAGCCGATATTGATGACCGGCCCGATAAAGCGTCATGGGCCGACCATCCTCGCCAAGAACCTCGACCACGACGCGACTGTCAAGGAAATGGATATCTTCCGTCGGCCTGCCGGTGGTTGGCTGCCCGGTCCCGTAAGCGATCAGGGCCGCCGCGTCGGGGCGCATCCCGCGGGGCAGGCGAAGCTCGCCCGCGCCGATAGCGGAATGCCGCGTCTCGCCCATGGCGGTGCCAAGGGGGGCGGCCTCGACGACGACGACGGGCGAGGCATAGCCGTCGATCTGGGTATTGTCCTGCCTGCTGTCGGCTGTGATGGTTTCGGTCTCGTGCGTAACGGGGCCGGGCGGCGGGCCACAGGCGGCAAGGGCCAGAAGGATCAGTGCGGCAAGCGAAAATCGGATGGTCATGGCAATACCTTTGCGACGAGGCGGGTCTTAATCGCGCCAGCTTGCCGGATCGCGGCCGCCAATCAAGTCATCCCGCCGCGCCGCGCGCGATCTGTGACCGCCCCGCAACAGGGGGTGATGCATCCCGGCCACTATGCGCGGCAGATTACGCCTGCAAGGAACGCACGCCCACCGCGCCCTCGCCCCGCGACCGGATCGCGCGGACTGCGGCGATACTGCCCGCAGCGGTGGTGAAATAGGGGATCTTGTCATAAAGCGCCACCGCCCGGATCTCGCGGCTGTCGGCGATGGCCTGCGTGCCCTCGGTCGTGTTCAGCACCATGGCGATATCGCCGTTCTTCAGCCGGTCGACGATATTCGGCCGCCCCTCATAGACCTTGTTGACGCCGCTGGCCTCGATCCCGTTTTCGGCCAGAAACGCCGCCGTTCCAGCAGTGGCGATGATCGAAAAGCCCATCGCCGTCAGATCGCGCGCGGCATCCGCCATGCCCGGCGTCTTGTCGGAATCGCGGATCGACAGGAACACCGCCCCCCCATGGGGCAGTTCCGTCCCCGCCCCCATCTGCGCCTTCAGGAAGGCGCGCGGGAAGTTGCGGTCCCATCCCATCACCTCGCCGGTGGAGCGCATCTCGGGGCCAAGCAGCGTATCGACGCCGGGGAAACGGGCAAAGGGCAGCACGGCTTCCTTGACCGAGAACCAGGGCGTGATGGGATCGGCAAGCGTCAGCGGATCGGCGAAAGGCAGGTCATCCTCGGGGCCGACACCTTCGGGATAGGGCTCACGGGCGGGGAAATTCGCCATCGGCTCGCCCGCCATCAGCCGCGCGGCGATGCTGGCAATGGCGCTGTCGGTCGCCTTGGCCACGAAGGGCACGGTGCGCGAGGCGCGGGGGTTCACCTCCAGCACGTAGATATGGCCGTCCTTGATGGCGAATTGCACATTCATCAGCCCGACCACACCCAGTTTCAGGGCCATGGCGACGGTCTGGCGCTTCAATTCGTCAATCGTCGCCCCATCCAGCGTATGCGGCGGCAGCGAACAGGCGCTGTCGCCGGAATGGACCCCGGCTTCCTCGATATGTTCCATGATTCCAGCGACATGGACGGTCTTGCCATCTGAAAGCGCGTCGACATCGACCTCGATCGCGCCGGACAGATAGCTGTCCAGAAGCACCGGGTTCTTTCCCGAAACATCGACCGCATGGGTGATATAGCGGTTCAGCTGATCCATATCACGCACGATTTCCATCGCGCGGCCACCCAGCACATAGGATGGCCGGATGACCAGGGGGAAGCCCACCTTCGCCGCGATCTCGCGCGCCTCATCATCGCTATGCGCGATGCCATTGACCGGCTGCTTCAGGTTCAATTCATGCAGAAGCTTCTGAAAACGCTCACGATCCTCGGCCAGATCGATGGCATCGGGGGTTGTGCCAAGGATCGGAATCCCCTCGGCCTCAAGCGCATTGGCCAGCTTCAGGGGTGTCTGTCCGCCGAACTGGACGATGACGCCGTGAAGGGTGCCGTTTTCCTGCTCAAGCGTCAGGATTTCAAGGACATGCTCCAGCGTGAGCGGTTCGAAATACAGCCGGTCCGAGGTGTCGTAATCGGTCGAGACCGTCTCGGGGTTGCAGTTGACCATGATGGTTTCATAGCCGGCATCGGTCAGCGCGAAACAGGCATGGCAGCAGCAGTAATCGAATTCGATCCCCTGCCCGATCCGGTTCGGACCTCCGCCCAGAATGACCACTTTTCTGCGGTCGCTTGGCCGCCCTTCGTTTTCGACATCGCCCATCGCGGGGGCTTCATAGGTCGAATACATATAGGGGGTCTGCGCCTCGAATTCGGCGGCACAGGTGTCGATGCGCTTGAACACGGGGCGCAACCCGGCAAGATGGCGCGCGCGGCGGATATCGGCCTCATCCCGGCCGGTCAGCAGGGCCAGGCGCGCATCGGTGAAGCCCATCATCTTGAGCGCGCGCAGCCCCTCACCCGCGGGCAGGCCGGTCTCGCGGACGCGGGTTTCGGCATCGACGATCTCGCGGATACGGGCAAGGAACCACGGGTCAAAGGCGGTCACGGCATGGATATCGGCATCGCTCAGCCCGCGGCGCATGGCCTCGGCGATGACGCGGATGCGGTCGGGGGTCTGGCTGGCAAGGGCGCGGATGATGGCGGGCTTGCCCTCGTCCTCGGCGCCGGGGATGGTGATTTCGTCAAGCCCGGTCAGGCCGTTTTCCATCGAGGCAAGCGCTTTTTGCAGCGATTCATGGAAGGTGCGGCCAATCGCCATGACCTCGCCCACGGATTTCATGGCCGTCGTCAGTTCGGGCTTCGAGCCGGGGAATTTCTCAAACGCGAAACGCGGGATCTTGGTGACAACATAGTCGATCGAGGGCTCGAAGCTGGCCGGCGTGACGCGGGTGATGTCATTGTCCAGCTCATCCAGCGTATAGCCCACCGCCAGTTTCGCGGCGATCTTCGCGATGGGGAACCCCGTCGCCTTTGATGCCAGCGCCGAGCTGCGCGAGACACGCGGGTTCATCTCGATCACGACCATCCGCCCATCATCGGGGTTGATCGCCCATTGCACATTCGAGCCGCCGGTTTCGACCCCGATTTCGCGCAGCACCGCAATCGAGCCGTTGCGCATCCGCTGATATTCGCGGTCGGTCAGGGTCAGCGCCGGTGCGACGGTGATCGAATCACCGGTATGCACGCCCATCGGGTCGATATTCTCGATCGAGCAGACGATGATGGCGTTATCGGCGCGGTCGCGCACCACCTCCATCTCATATTCCTTCCAGCCCAGAAGGCTTTCGTCGATCAGCACCTGCGCGACCGGCGAAGCGTCCAGACCCGAGCGCACGATCGCCTCGTAATCATCGCGGTTATAGGCCACGCCGCCACCGGTCCCGCCAAGGGTGAAGGCGGGCCGGATGATGGCGGGCAGGCCGATATCCTCAAGCGCTGCGACGGCCTGGGCCACGCCGGCGTTGATATCATAGCGGCCCTTGCCGTCTTTCGGTGCCGAGATGATGGTCGCGCGCGGATTTTCCAGCCCGATCCGGTCCATGGCCTCGCGGAACAGCTTGC
>JAUNTV010000105.1 GCA_030538515.1 Paracoccus sp. (in: a-proteobacteria) | reverse complement strand
TCCGATGAATATGCCGGCAAGGTGAAGATCGTGAAGGTGAATGTCGACGACAACCCCGAAAGCCCGGCCTCGATGGGTGTGCGCGGCATTCCGGCGCTGTTCATGTTCAAGGGCGGCAAGGTCGTGTCCAACAAGATCGGCGCTGCGCCCAAGGCCGCGCTGAAGGCGTGGATCGACGAAAACGTCTGATCCAAAAGGCATTTCTGCCATGAGGGGCGGCGGTCAGATCGGCCAGCCGCCCTTTTTCAATGCGCCGAGGATGCGGATCTCGGCATTGGCGGCCATGGCGTCGATGGCCTGTTCGCGCAGCCGCCAATACAGGTATTTCGCGTAATGCGCCTTGTGACCGGGCGCGGCGTTCAGCGCGTTTTCCACCCCCATCTGGGCCACGTTCAGCGCGATATGATGAAAATCGATCTGCGCGAACAGCACCACGGGACGGGCCAGCAGATAGGCATCCATCGCCACCGCGCTGTTCTGCGTCGCCACATATTCGGCATTGGCCAGAAGCGCGCGGCTGTCGCCCCCGATGGTCAGGTTCGGATAATCCGCCGCCAGCCGGTCAAGCGCCCGCGTCTCCTGCGCGGAATAATTGCCGTGGGGATGCAGCGTGGCGATGCAGGTCTTGCCGGTGCGCGCCACCGCCTCGACCATGGCGAGGGGGCTCATGGTCTGAAACGACCGGGTTGAGGTCAGCCGCTGTTGCAGCGCGATCAGCACGTGTTCGGGCTGGCCGGGCACGATGCCGGGCAGGTGCCTGGCGCGAAGCTGGTGGATGAAGGCGCGGGCGGGTTCGGTTTCGATCTGGCCGGGCCGGAAGGCCGCACGCGCCACCGGCCAACGCCAGCGCTGCGGCATGGTCTCGATATGCCAGAACGGGTAGTAATAGGCCCGCCGAAAGATCTTGGCGCGCCTGTGACGCGGCCCCTCCATATGGTGCAGCGCATAGGTGTAGCGTTCGGGCGGGGCGTCGGTCTGGGGCGCGATCTCGCTTTGCCAGCCCCTGCTGGCCACGGCGGCGCGCAGGCGGTTGATGAAATTGAAATGCCCCGCCTCGACCCGCGCGGTCATTTCCTTATCAAGATGGATTCGCAGCAATCTTTCGGCCATGTGCTATGGTTAGGTCAGCCCCGCGCCGCTCGCAATGGCTTGCGGGCACGGGGCGCGGCACCTATCTGACCCGCAACAAAGGAGACGAAGATCATGGCGGATGATAGCTTTCCCGGCTGGCATGGCACGACCATTCTGGCCGTCAGGCGCGGCGGTCAGGTGGTGGTCGCGGGCGACGGGCAGGTCAGTGTCGGGCAGACGGTCATGAAGGGCACCGCGCGCAAGGTGCGCCGCCTGTCGCCCGGAGGGCGCGACGTGGTGGTGGGCTTTGCCGGATCGACGGCGGATGCCTTTACCCTGCTGGAGCGGCTGGAAAAGAAACTGGAAGCCGCGCCGGGCCAGCTTCAGCGCGCCTGTGTCGAGCTGGCGAAGGACTGGCGCACTGATAAATATCTGCGCAATCTGGAAGCGATGCTGATCGTGACAGACGGCGCGCAGATCTATGTCGTGACCGGCGCGGGCGATGTGCTGGAACCCGAACATGACGTGGCCGCCATCGGCTCGGGCGGGAATTTCGCGCTGGCGGCGGCGCGCGGCCTGATGGACACCGATCTCGATGCCGAGGCCGTGGCCCGCAAGGCCATGGCGATTGCCGCCGATATCTGCGTCTATACCAATGGCAAGCTGACGGTTGAGGTCATCGGGGGCTAGGATCGCATGGCGGAAACCACGGCCCCCCTGCCGCCCGGGCTGCAAGCGGCGATCGATGCGGCTTGGACGATATGGCCGTGGCAGGGCCCGCGCCGCCGACTGATCCTGTGCCATTGCAATGTCTGCGTGTCGCAGGCGCAGGCCGATTTGCTGGCCCGGACCGACCCGCGCGACCTGCCGGCCGCCTTGCTGGCGGAATATACCAATTCGGCCCACGGCTATGACGCGGATATCGAGGTCGAGTTCAAGGAACTGCTGCCCCGCTATTTTGAGTTGCTGGCGGCGCTTGATCCGCCCTCATTGGACGGCGAATATGATTTCACGCTGAACCGGCTGCACGATGCGGATTATCGCACCCGATGGCCCGCGCCCGAGGTGGCGGCGGTCGACGCTTTCTTCACCGCCTGGCTGCCCCATGCGGCGGCGATCAGCCCGCCCGATACCGGCTTTTGTGCCAGTTGCGGGGGGCGGCACAGCCCGTCCTCGGATCTGGATGGCATGATTTCGATGCTGGTCCATGCCGGTTTCGGGGCGGGCCGGATCATCGCGGTGATCGACGCCGACCGATCGGCCGCCATGTCGCTGCATCTGGCGATTCTTATCCTGCACAAGACCGAAACGCAGGGTGCGGGATTTGTGTTCAACGCGATCATGCTGTCAGACCGGCTGGATGATGCCTGCGCCCTGGGTGACTGGCTGCGATCAGCCGATATGGGCGCGCGGCTGGAGGCGGCGTTTTTTGACACTGACGACCCCGCACATCAGACGCTTCTGTCGAATGCGGCGGCTTGCTGCGGGTGAAGGGGGCCCAAGCCCCCTCTTGCTTCGCCCCTGCCTTTCCAGCAGGGCCAGCCGGCCAGCCGGGCTGGCGCGATGCAAAAGCGCGCCCTCGGGGGCGGTGAAGGGAATGATCACCTTGCCGACAATGCGGTGATTCGATCCAACGCCTTGGTTGAAACGCGATCCGCGCGGTTTTAAGTGATGCCCGGATGTGACAGGAGCCGACATGACCGAACTGACCCCGCGCGAGATCGTCTCGGAACTGGACCGATTCATTATCGGGCAGAAGGATGCCAAGCGCGCCGTCGCGGTGGCGCTGCGCAATCGCTGGCGGCGGCGGCAATTGCCCGATGACCTGCGCGATGAGGTCTATCCCAAGAATATCCTGATGATCGGCCCCACCGGCGTCGGCAAGACCGAGATCAGCCGGCGGCTGGCCAGGCTGGCGCAGGCCCCCTTCGTCAAGGTCGAGGCGACAAAGTTCACCGAGGTCGGCTATGTCGGGCGCGATGTCGAACAGATCATCCGCGACCTGACCGATGCCGCCATGATCGACACCCGAGAGCGGATGCGCGAAGATGTGAAAGCCCGCGCCCATCAATCCGCCGAGGATCGCGTGATCGGCGTGCTGGCCGGTGATGGCGCGCGCGACCAGACCCGCGCGATGTTCCGCGACAAGCTGAAGCGGGGCGAGCTGGACAACACCATGATCGAGATCGAATTGCAGGATAATTCGAACCCGCTTGGCATGATGGACATGCCCGGCCAGCCTGGCGGCGGCATGGGCATGATGGACCTGTCGGGGCTGATGAAGGCCTTTGGCGGGCGGCGCGTGAAGCGCAAGGTCACGGTTGCCGAAAGCTATGAGCTGCTGATCGCGGAAGAAGCCGACAAGCTTCTGGATGATGAGGCCGTAAAGGCCGCCGCATTAGAGGCGGTGCAGGAAAACGGCATTGTTTTCATTGATGAAATCGACAAGGTTTCGGCGCGTTCGGATGCGCGCGGTGGCGATGTCAGCCGCGAGGGCGTTCAGCGTGACCTGCTGCCCTTGATCGAAGGCACGACCGTCAGCACCAAATACGGGCCGGTCAAGACCGATCATATCCTGTTCATTGCCTCGGGCGCGTTTCATGTCGCCAAGCCCTCGGATCTGCTGCCGGAATTGCAGGGGCGCCTGCCGATCCGCGTCGAATTGCGCGCCTTGACCGAGGAAGATTTCGTCCGCATCCTGACCGAGACCGATAACGCCCTGACCCGCCAGTACTCCGCGCTTCTGGGGACCGAAGGGGTCGAGGTCAGCTTTGCCGAAGACGGGATCGCCGCCCTTGCCCGCATCGCCGCCGAGGTGAACGGCAGCGTCGAGAATATCGGTGCGCGGCGGCTTTACACGGTGATCGAACGCGTCTTCGAAGAGCTTTCCTTTACTGCCCCCGATCAATCCGGCAGCAAGGTCACGGTGGATGCGGCCTTTGTCGAAAAGCATCTGGGCGATCTGGCGCGCTCAAGCGATCTGTCGCGCTATGTTCTGTGATCCGCGCGCGACGGGCGGCCGATCTGCGGGCAGGCCGGCAAGGTCACGGCAGGCGCGGGTTTCCCTGGGCGGCATCCGGGCGATCTTCTGCGACCGGCGCGGCGGGCTGATCCGCGCGTGACCCCAGACCGGGCTGGCGGCAAGGTCGTGGTGGATACGGGAATCCTCGGGCGATCTGTTGCGCTGTATGTTTTGATCCGCGGGGCGGGCTGATTTGCCTGTGGGCGGAAACCGGGCCGGCAAGGTCACGGCGGGCAGCATCCGGGCGGTCATCGTTCTATGCTCTGTGACCGGCGCCTGACGGGTTGATCCGCGCGCGGGCCGGAACCGGTTCGGCGGATGTTTCGTTGATGCGCCGATACGGCAGTAGGGTCCGTGGGAGACGCAGATGGAACTTAACCTGTTCAGTGGTCTGATCATCATCGTGATCTTCGCGCTGGATGTCTGGGCAATCGCCCAGATCATCAACTCGAACGCAGAGCGGGAGATGAAGATCATATGGGTGCTGCTTGTCGCCTGCCTGCCCCTCGCGGGGCTGATCGCCTGGTATCTGGCTGGCCCGAAATCCGACCTGCGCCTGCCGCCACCGCAATAGGCCGCCGCGCTGAAAGCGGCGCGGATTGGCGGGCCTGGCCTGCATCCGCAGGCTTTGGCGGCAAGGCCGGGGTCTTGAGTCTTCGGGCAAGGAAGAAGCAGCTTGATGCGGCGCGCGACAGGGGCGTGCCCGCGCGGGGTTCTGGTCATTCGTGCAGGCGCGCGCCTGCCTTAGCCTGTTGCGGTATCGGCGGGGATCAGACTGTCGGGCTGATCCTCTGGCCCTTGCCCGGCGGGGCGGTTCGCGGGCAGCGTCTGGCTGGCGGGCGGCGTGAAGCGCACCATGCGTTTGCCGCCCTGCAAGGGTGTCACCGTCCAGCCCAGAACGCCTTTGCCATCGGGGCCGAACAGCACGCCACGCGCGGGCTCGTGCAGGCGGTCGCCGATCAGCGCGGTTTCCAGATCTTTCAGGCCGGGGGCCTGATCCCATTCGCCGCGCCAGATGCGCAGCGCGTCGGGCAGGCGTTCGGGCGGGGTGCCCCAGAATTCGGCATAGGTGCTGTTGGTCATCACCACCTGCCCGACCGCGTTAAAGACGATCAGCCCCTGCCCGATCCCGTCCAGCACCTGCGCGCCAAGCGTCAGTTCGGCGCGGAACTTGCGTGTCAGCGTGATTTCCGAGGTGATATCGTCAAACAGAAAGGCCACCGCGCCGCCGGGGTGGGGCCGGCCCGTGACGCGATAGGTGCGCCCGCCCGGAAGCGACCATGTTTCAACGTGATAGCCCGCCGAGGCCGCCGATTCCAGCGTGGTGATCTGGCGCCGCCATGAACGGTAGTCGCGTGGTTCGGGCACCATCCGCAATTCCCGCAACTGGTCGAGCACACTGTAAAGCGAGGGCCGGCTGGTCAGGAAGGCCGCCGACAGCCCGGTCAGATCGATCAGGGCGGGGTTGAAAAGCTGCAACTGCCGCTCTCGGTCGAAGATCGCCAGGCCGATGGGCAGATCGGCGAAGGTCTTGGTCAGGGTTTGCAGGAATTCGCGCAGGCTCTGTTCGGCCTGCACCTCGGCATCGGCGGGAAAGGCGAAGGTGGTCATGCCGGCGGGATCGGGGCGGTGATGGCAGTCGAACCAGTGCAGATCGCCGCCCGTCATCAGATGCGCGCGCTGCACCGGGGTGCCGGGCGCGCCATCGCTGGCAAGGATATCGGGCAGGGGCCACGCCACGGCATCGGGGTCGCCCTGCTGTGCGGCCTGCAAATAGGCGGCATTGGCCCAGACTACCCCGCCCGTCTCATCGCGGCGCAGGATCAGCATGGGCGCGGATTCGACGATGCCGCGCAGAAGCGCAAGCTCATCCTCCATCGCCTGTTGTGACAGCGCGTCGACGACGATCCCCACCGCCTCATTGTCGGGGTGCACCAGCGTCAGGCGCAGCGCGCCATCGTCGGTATCCGCAGCAATCAGGCGCATCTGCGAAGGCCCCGTCGCCGCCTGACCGACAAGCGTGAGCGTGCCACCCGCATCGGCAAGCTGGTCGAGCCGCCCCACCCCGTCGAAACGCTGCGCCAGCCATGTCTTGAGCGCGGGCAGGCTGTTACCCGTGCAGCCGGCCAGAATATTGCGCGCGGGCGGGGTGGCATCGATCAGGCGGTCGCCGCGGTAAAGGAAGATACATGGCTCGACCAGATCACCGGAAAGAAGCACCGGCCGGGCAAGCCGTTCGGACCATCGGATCGCCAGAAGCGCCAGAAGGACCGCGACCGCGCCGCCGGTTATCGCCAGAAAGATCGAAACGAAATGCGCCATGATTTACCGGATCTGCCCATTTGGATCATGCATCACACGGAAACCCTTAAAATCTGGTTAACGACGTCATGCAATATGCGGATTTTCCCGCAGCGCCGCCCGGTCATCGGCCATGATCCGGGCCAGAGGCCAGATAATATCGACCTGCGCGCCGCTTTCCCCATTCGAAAAAGCCAGCCGCGCGCCGCTGCCTTCCAGAAGCGCGCGGGCGATGAACAGGCCAAGCCCCATCCCCTCATAGCCGCCCCGGCGTGGCGTGCCGCGCCGGCTGATCGGGAAGGGTTCGGAAAGCTGGCCAAGCATCGCCGCGGGATAGCCCGGCCCGTCATCGGAAATGCGGATATGCAGGCGCTCGGCGTCCCAGCCCGCGATTATCCTGACGCGGCTTTGCGCGAAATCGACACCATTCTGGATGATATTGCGCAGGCTGTGAATAATGCCCGGATCGCGCTGGATCGTGGGCTGGCCGGTCTCATTCTGAAGGATGACCTGAATGGTGATGCCGCGATTCCCGTGGGGCTCGGCCGCTTCCTCGATGACGGTGCGCAAGGGGGCCGCATGCAGCTTGAGATCGTCCTTCCCCGCCCGCCCCATCGCACGCAGGATATCGCGACAGCGATCCGCCGATTGGGTCAGAAGCTGCACATCCTCGGCCATGTCCGACCGTTCTGGCAGGGCCTCGGCCAGTTCGTCGCGCAACTCGGCGGCGACCAGCTTGATGGTGGCCAGGGGGGTGCCCATCTCATGCGCGGCAGCCGCGACCACGCCGCCCAGATGCTGAAGCTTCTGCTCGCGCGCAAGGGCGATCTGCGTGGCGAAAAGCGCATCCGCCGTGGTCGCCAGCTCATGCGAGACGCGGCGCGCATAGATGGCGAAAAACACCACCCCGATCAGGATCGAGACCAGATGCGCCGCCTGAAGAACCGGGGGCATGTTCAGGTCCAGCACCGGATGCGACAGGGGCGCGGCCACCAGTGCAGTCAGCGAGATCAGCACCACCGTCGCAATCCCGATAAGCACCGTCTGGCGGTCGCCAAGCGCGGTCGCGGCAATCGTCACCGGGGCCAGCACCAGAAGCGCGAAAGGGTTCGACAGCCCGCCCGTCAACGCGATCAGCGCCGATATCTGCACAAGGTCGAAGCCAAGCTGCAAGACCGCCCCGATCTGCGTCACCCGCGAGGGCATCGCCATCAGCCACAGGTTCAGCAAGGCCCCCGCCGCGACCACGAAAAGCGCGGGCAGAACCGCAAAGCGGATACCCATGCCAAGCGCCACGATGATCGCCGCAAGCTGGCCGCCAAGCGCGATCCAGCGCAGCAGGATCAGCGTTCGGCGCCGGATCGGTTCGGCCCTGCGGCGCGGGTCCGTGATGAGGCTTGCGGCCAGTTCCTGTCCCTGCGCCATTCCCGCCCCTTTCGCCGATGCGACACTGGGACAGTTGATATAAGCCCGGCTTTGCGCGATCAATGCGCCGAATGAAGGGGATGGTGATGAACGACAAGACGCTTCTGATGATTGGAACCGCCGCGACTTTGCTGCTTCTGGCGGGTGGTGCGCTGTGGATGTCGCGCGGGCAGCCCGGCCAGCAGGTGGCGGAAGGCGGCGACCCTTTCGCCCAGTGCCGCACCAGCGTGGTCGCGGGCGGGACCTCGGCGCTTGGCGGGCCGTTCGAACTGGTGTCGGAAACCGGGGCGCAGGTGACGGATGCGGATGTCTTTACCAGGCCCTCGCTGGTTTATTTCGGCTATTCCTATTGTCCCGATATCTGCCCCTTCGACAATTCCCGCAATGCCGAGGCGCTTGACCTGCTGGATGAACAGGGCATCGATGCGCAGGCGGTTTTCATCACCGTCGATCCGGGTCGCGACACGCCCGAGGTCATGGCCCATTACACCGACAACATGCATGAGAAGATGCTTGGCCTGACCGGCACGCCCGATCAGATCGCGGTGGCGGCAAAGGCCTGGCGCGTCGGCTATCAGGTGCAGGATGACGGAACCGAG
>JAUNTV010000104.1:8128-8437 GCA_030538515.1 Paracoccus sp. (in: a-proteobacteria) | reverse complement strand
TCACCGAAACCCTTTACCGCCGCCTGCTGACACCGCAGCCCGCAGACCGCTGAGCCCCCCGATTTCGCCGGGGCCTTTCCGCCTTGCCGGTCCGGGTCATGCGGCTGTCCTGACGGCGGGGGCGACGTCATGAGTATCGGGGCAGGGAAAAGGCCGGAAAGGCAGGCGCTTTGCGGGCGCGCCTTTCCGGGGGCCCGGCCGGCCTTACCCACCCTGACACAGACATCGGGGGCAGGTGTCATGAAGCATGGCCACGGCGCAGAACCGCGACCGTCATTCGGCGGCCTTGGCCATCGGGTTGTTGGGATG
>JAUNTV010000104.1:0-8118 GCA_030538515.1 Paracoccus sp. (in: a-proteobacteria) | reverse complement strand
CCGAAGTCCGTCACCTTGCGCCCGGTGCGCGGGTCGGTCTCGCCCAGGGGCAGTTCGCGCATGGTGATGCAATTCTCGACCGGGCAGACATCGATGCACAGGTTGCAGGCCACGCATTCCTCGTCCTTCACCTCGAAGATGCGGCCCGGCAGCATGGCGATGGCCTGATGGCTGGTATCCTCGCAAGCCGCATAGCAGCGCCCGCATTTGATGCAGAGATCCTGATCGATCTGCGCCTTGGTGACGTAATTGAGGTTCAGATATTGCCAGTCCGTGACATTGGGCACGGCGCGGCCTACCAGATCGGACAGCGTGATGTCCTTTTCGTCCAGATATTGCGACAGGCCCGAGATCATCTCCTGCACGACCTTGAAACCATAGGTCATCGCTGCCGTGCAGACCTGCACATTGCCCGCGCCAAGGGCCATGAACTCGGCCGCGTCGCGCCATGTGGTGACGCCCCCGATCCCGCTGATCGGCAGGCCGCGCGTCTCGGCGGATCGCGCGATCTCGGCCACCATGTTCAGCGCGATGGGCTTGACCGCAGGCCCGCAATAGCCGCCATGCGCGCCCTTGCCGTCAATCGTGGGTTCGGGCGCGAACAGGTCCAGATCCACCCCGGTGATCGAGTTGATCGTATTGATCAGGCTGACCGCATCGGCCCCCCCGCGCTTCGCGGCCTCGGCGGGTTTACGGATATCGGTGATATTCGGGGTCAGCTTCACGATACAGGGCATGCGCGAATATTGCTTGACCCAACGCGTCACCATTTCGATGTAATCGGGCACCTGCCCCACTGCCGAGCCCATGCCGCGTTCCGACATGCCATGAGGGCAGCCGAAATTCAGCTCCACGCCGTCCGCGCCGGTATCCTCGATAGCGGCAAGGATATCCTTCCAGGCGGTTTCCTCGCATGGGACCATCAGGCTGATGATCAGCGCGCGGTCGGGCCAGTCGCGCTTGACCTGCTTGATCTCGCGCAGGTTCACCTCCAGCGGGCGGTCGGTGATCAGCTCGATATTGTTCAGCCCCAGAACGCGCCGGTCAGCGCCGTGAATGACGCCGTAGCGCGGCCCGTTCACATTGACGACAGGCGGGCCTTCGGCACCAAGCGTCTTCCAGACGACCCCGCCCCAGCCCGCCTCATAGGCGCGGCGTACGTTATATTCCTTGTCCGTGGGCGGGGCCGAGGCCAGCCAGAACGGGTTGGGGGATTTGATCCCGATGAAATCGCTGCGAAGATCAGCCATGGTTTGCCCCCGTGAGATAGGCGTTCATATCCTCGGCCGCGTCACGGCCCTGAGCGACGGCGGTGACGGTCAGATCCTCGCCCCCGCCCGTGCAATCCCCGCCAGCCCAAAGCCCCGGCAGGCCCGTGCGCCCCGGCCCGGTCACGGCGATCTTGCTGCCCGCGACCGCCACCCCCTCGGGCAGATCACCCAGACGCTGGCCGATGGCTGACAGCACCTGATCGGCGCGCAGCCGGAAGGTCTCGTCCAGCTTGCCAAGCCCCCCCGGCCCGTCCGCGGTATAGGCGAATTCGATCTCGGCCCCCGATGGGCCGGCGTGGATCGCAACGGGCGTCGCATTGGTGCGGATGCGCACCCCGCTGGCGGTCGCGTGATCCTGCTCATAACCCGAGGCGGACATCTTTTCCTGCCCGCGCCGATAGACGATGGTGACGTTTTCGGCCCCCAGAAGGCGCGACTGCACCGCAGCATCCACCGCCGTCATGCCGCCCCCGATCACCACCACATCGCGGCCCACGGGAAGCGTGGCCAGATCGTCGCATTGGCGCAATTCGGCGATGAAATCCACCGCATCACGCAGCACGCCATTGGCGCCACCCAGCCCCGGATCATTGGTGCCGCCAAGCCCGATGCCCAGGAAAACGGCATCGAAATCGGCCCGCAGATCGTCAAGGCTGATATCGCGCCCAAGCGCGCGCCCGCATTCCAGCGTGATCCCGCCAATGCCAAGCAGCCAGTCGACCTCGCGCGCGGCGAAATCCCCGGTGGCCTTATAGGCGGCGATGCCGAATTCATTCAGCCCGCCGGGCTTTTCGCGGGCCTCGAAAATCGTGACCTCATGGCCGTGCATGGCCAGACGATGCGCGCAGGCCAGACCGGCAGGCCCCGCGCCGACCACCGCCACACGCTTGCCGGTATCGGGCGCGCGGGTGAAGGGCTGGGGCGATTCCATGGCGATATCGGTCGCATAACGCTGCAAGCGCCCGATCTCGACGGGGTTGCCCTCGGCGGTTTCGCGCACGCAGACACCTTCGCAAAGGGTCTCGGTCGGGCAGACGCGCGCACAGATCCCGCCAAGGATATTCGAGGCAAAGATCGTCCCCGCCGCCGCCTCGGGCGTGCCGGTTGCGATCTGGCGGATGAACAGCGGAATATCGATCCCGGTCGGACAGGCTTCGACGCAGGGCGCGTCATAACAGAAATAACAGCGATCCGCCGCGACGGCGGCCTCATGCGCGGCCAAAGGCGGCTCATGATCGGAAAAACCCGCAGCCAGCGCCTGATCGCTGAGCCGCGCGGCGGCAAGTCCCGGAGTAAGCGAAGAATTTGTCAAGATCTGGCTCCCGTTTCATGGTCGGTGGCTGAGATCAGGATGACACAGGACAGATTTTTATCAATTGGTAAAATTTTTTGTGGCAGATTTTTTGCCGCCCTGCCCGTTCCGGGTCAGCATTTCCTTTCCTGCCCAAATACTCATCTTTTCGCGTCTCGGGCGCAGCCCTGCGCTGCTGTCGGGCGCGGCCCTGCGCGTCATGGCCCGGCGTCGCGCAACAGCAGATCGGCGGGCCGGCTGGCGGTCATGACCAGCCGCGCATTGGGCAGGTCATTGCCTTCAAGCTTCGCCTGCGCATCGGCATGGCCCTGCCAGCGGCGCGCCAGCCGGGCCTTGATATCGGAAAGATCGCTTTCCACCATCACCGTCAGATCGAAAAAGCGCCCCAGCCCGCGCCATGCGGGATCATCGAGCAGAAGATAGTTCCCCTCGCAAAGGATCAGCCGGATATCCGGCCCGATGATGCGCGCGCCCGCGCGCGATATCTCAAGCGCGCGGTCAAAGACAGGCACCGCCACGGCGCGCCCATCATCCGCCGCCAGCCGCCCCAGCATATGGGCCAGCCCGTCCAGGTCAAAGCTTGGGGGCGCGCCCTTTCTCGGGCGCATCCCCCAGGCGTCCAGCACCGCATCGTCATAGTGAAACCCGTCCATCGGCAGCACCGCCGACGCCGGCAGGCGGCGGGCCAGATCCTCGGCCAGCGTGCTTTTCCCCGAAGCAGGCGCGCCCGCGATGGCCACGATCCGGCGCGCGCCGCCCGTCGTTCCGGCAAGGCGCGCCAGAAGCGCCGCGCGGGTGACGGGCTCCGTCATGCCGCCTGATCCGGGGGCGGCTCCATCGCGCCGGTCATGAAGGCCACGGCATCGGACATGCTGAAATCGCCCGGCCGGATCACCGCATGCCGCCGCCCGAGGCGGTGGATATGGATGCGGTCGGCCACCTCGAACACATGGGGCATATTATGCGAGATCAGCACGATGGGCAGGCCGCGCGACTTCACGTCAAGGATGAGTTCCAGCACCTTGCGGCTTTCCTTGACGCCAAGCGCCGCCGTCGGCTCGTCCAGGATGACCACCTTGGAGCCGAAGGCCGCAGCCCGCGCGACGGCCACCCCCTGACGCTGCCCGCCCGAGAGGGTCTCGACCGGCTGGTCGATATTCTGGATCGTCATCAGCCCCAGTTCCGACAGTTTCTCGCGCGCGATCCGGCGCATCTCGGATTTGTCGAGCTGGCGCAGCCATGTGCCCATGAAGCCCGGCTTGCGGATCTCGCGGCCCATGAACATGTTATCGGCAATCGACAGCGCCGGCGACAGCGCGAGGTTCTGATAGACCGTCTCGATCCCGGCCGCGCGCCCGTCCATGGGGGATGCGAAGCTGACCGGCTTGCCGTCAAGCTCGATCACCCCTTCATCGGGTTGAACCGCGCCCGATATCGCCTTGATGAGACTGGATTTCCCCGCCCCGTTATCGCCGATCACGGCCAGGATCTCGCCCGGATAAAGATCGAAATCCGCGTGATCCAGTGCCGTGACGCGCCCATAGCGCTTGACCAGCCCGCGCGCTTTCAGAACGGGAATACTCATGCCGAGACCTTTCTGATCCATTGGTCGATGGCGACCGCGAGAATGATGAGCCAGCCCGTGGCGAACACCTGCCAGAGCACATCGACCCCGGCCAGCCGCAGCCCCGACTGAAAGACGCCCACGATCAGCGCCCCGAACAGGGCGCCCATGATCGAACCGCGCCCGCCGAACAGCGATATCCCCCCGATCACCACGGCGGTGATGGCTTGCAGGTTGCCCTCGTAGAAGCTTTGCGGCGAGATCGAGCCGACGCGCCCGATCGAGGCCCATCCCGCGATCGCGCAGATCACCCCGGCAGTGACATAGACCGAACGCAGCACCCGGTCGGTCTGGATACCGGCCAGTTCGGCGGCCTCCTTGTCGTCGCCCACCGCATAGACATGACGCCCCCATGCGGTCTTGTTCAGCATGAACCACAAGACCACGAAGATCAGCACCATCAGGATCGAGCCATAGGTGATCTGCGCGCCGCCGACCGAGATGGCATTGCCGAAGAATTTCAGAAGCGCCGCATTGGCGTCGATATCCGCGCCCCGGATCGACTGCGCGCCCGACAGATAAAGCACAAGCGCATAGAACACGTTCCATGTGCCAAGCGTGGTGATGAAGGGCGGCAGCCGGACCCGCGTGATCAGAAGCCCGTTCAGCCAGCCGCAGGCCGCGCCCAGAACGAAGGACATGGGCAGCGCGATCACCGCAGGCACGCCCATGCTGACCGCAAGCTTGCCCGCCACGACCGAGCAAAGCACCATGATCGCGGCCACCGACAGATCGATCCCCGCGGTGATGATGACAAGCGATTGCGCCGCCGCCAGCATCCCGATGATCGAGACCTGCTGCATGATCAGCGACAGGTTGAAGGCCGAGAAGAAATTATTGGCAATCACCCCGAAGACCAGAAGCGAGATCATCAGCACGATCACCGGAACCATGGTCGGATAGGCATGCAGGAAATGCTGCGCGCGCGCCGCGATCCCGGTATGAGCGCCCTCGAACGAGGCCACGCGTGCGTCGCTTTTTTCCAGCGCGGTTTCGAAATCCTGCCGCATGCGCGGCTTGTCATCAGCGTCTGTCACCCGGTTCTTCCCCCCTTCTGTCGCAGACGGGCCGGCGGCGGCAGCAGCGCCGGCCGGCCCGGTGGTTCATGCGCCCGCGCCTGGCCGGTTCAGCCCCAGCACTGCGCCAGCGCTTCTTCGGCGGTGATCGAAGCGATCCCCTCGACCGGCTGGTCAGTCACCAGCGTCACGCCGGTGTCGAAGAAATCCAGCCCCTCGGTATTGGCCGGTTTCTCGCCGCTTTCGGCGAAGGCATGGATCGCCTCGATCCCCTTGGATGCCATCAGCAGCGGGAATTGCATCGCGGTCGCGCCGATGATGCCTTCCTGCACATTCCTGACGCCCGGACAGCCGCCATCGATGGAAACGATGGTGGCCTGCCCGTCCTTGCCCATGGCCTTCAGCGCCTCATAGGCGCCCGCGGCGGCGGGTTCGTTGATCGTATAGACCAGATTGATCGCGGGATCGCGCTGAAGCAGGTTCTCCATCGCGCGGCGCCCGCCATCCTCATTGCCATCGGTCACGTCATGGCCGACGATGCGGGCGTCATCCTCATCCCCGATCCGGGTCGGTTCCTTGATATCGATGCCGAACCCCTGCATGAAGCCCTGATTGCGCAGGAAATCGACCGAGACCTGCGCGGGTGTCAGGTCGAGGAAGGCGATTTTTGCATCCGCCGCCCCGTCGCCAAGCGTGGCCGCCGCCCATTGGCCGATCAGCTCACCGGCGCGGAAATTATCGGTGGCGAAGGTGGCATCGGCGGTCTCGGCCGGCTCGAAGGGCGTATCCAGCGCGATCACCAATGCGCCCGCATTGCGCGCCTGTTCGATGGCGGGTGCCAGCGCGCGGCTGTCGGACGGTGTGATCAGGATACCCCTGGCCCCCGAGGCGATGCAGGTCTCGATGGCGGCCACCTGCGTTTCCACATCGCCATCGATCTTGCCGGCATAGGTCGACAGGTTGATGTTGTTTTCCGCCGCCGCCGCCAGCGCGCCTTCCTTCATCTTGGTGAAAAAGGGGTTCGCGTCGGTCTTGGTGATCAGGCAGGCACCCGTGGCACCCTGCGCCTGCGCCATGGCTGCAAAGGACAGCGTGGCGGCACCGGCCAGAAGGACGGTCTTGGTCATCTTGAACATGCATTCCTCCCATGAATGTCGGGTGACGATGCCCCTTGATTCGATCCCTGTCAATAAATCATTTCAGTTGATTTATCGCGCCGGCTGCGATGATGATACGGGCTGAGGTGCTTGGGGGGAAGAAAATCGTGGCGGATCAACAAGGCGCGGTTCTGCGCGGCAGCAACAAGGCCAGCATGCGGGCGCGCAACGAACGGCTGGTGATCACGCTTCTGCATCGCCATGCCACGCTTTCGCGCGCGGCCATCGCGGCGCAGACGGGGCTTTCGGCGCAGGCGGTATCGGTCATCACGCGCAAGCTGGAAGCCGAGGGGCTGATCATGGGCGGCACGCCGATGCGCGGGCGCGTGGGTCAGCCCTCGATCCCCTACCGGCTCAATCCCGACGGGGCGCTGTTTCTGGGCGTCAAGGTCGGGCGACGCAGCGCGCAGGTGGTGCTGGGCGATATGGCGGGCACCATCCGCGAAAGCCATCCGCTGACCTATGCGCAGCCCGAACCCGGCCCGATCTCGGCTTTCGTGCTGGATGCGGCGGCGCGCATCATGGCCGGGCCACAGGCGGCGCGGGTGATGGGGGTCGGCATCGCCATCCCGTCCGAGATGTGGAACTGGGGCGCGCTGATCGGCATGGACGAGGCCCGCGCGGCGGGCTGGCGCGACCTGCGGCTGGCGGGCGATCTGGCGCATCTGACCGGCCTGCCCGTCTATACCCGCAATGATGCCACCGCCGCCTGCGGGGCGGAACTGATGTTCGGCCAGCAGGGGCTTCCCGCCGATTTCCTGCATCTGTATTTCGGCTATTTCATCGGCGGCGGGCTGGTGCTGGACCGCCGCCTTTACGACGGCAGCGCGGGCAATGCGGCGGCCATCGGCTCGATGCCGATCACCTGGCGGGGTGCGCTGAGCCAACTGATCGAACTGGCCTCGATCCGCGCGCTGGAACAATGGCTGCCACCGGGCCGGATCATCACCGAGGAAAACTTCGCATCCATCCCCGAGACCCTTCTGGACCGCTGGCTGGCGCAGGCATCGGGAAGTGCGGCCCATGCGATCGCGGCAAGCTGCGCGCTTCTGGATCTGGGCGCGGTGGTCATCGACGGCTGGATGCCCGCCGATATCCGCGCCGAGCTGACCGCAAGAATCGGGGCGGCGCTGCCCGGTTTCGATTTCTCGGGCATGAGCCTGCCGAAGGTCATCGAAGGCAGTCTTGGTGCCTCGGCGCGCACAATCGGGGCCATCGCCATTCCTTTTGGCGCGCATTTTCTGGTCGATCAATCCGACCTGATCGCGGCCCGCCATGCCGATTGAGCCTTCAGCAAGACGCCGCGTTCCGAAAGGGCGTCAGCCGGTTTCATCCCTGATCAGCGCGCCAAGCCGGGCCACCTGACGGGCCAGAAGATCGCGGTCGCCGCGGGTCTCTACATTCAGGCGCAAAAGCGGCTCGGTATTCGAGGCGCGCAGATTGAAGCGCCACGCGCCCATATCCAGCGAAAGCCCGTCGGTTTCATCGCGCGCGATTGCCCGGGGGGCGAATTCGGTCTCGACCCGGGCGCGGGCGGCGGCGGCATCGGACAGGGTGAAATTGATCTCGCCCGAGGACGGGAATGCCGCGCGCCGCGCCGCGATCAGCGCCGACAGGGGCTGGCCCGTGCGCCCCATGATGCCCGCGACCAGAAGCCAGGGGATCATCCCGCTGTCGCAAAAGACGAAATCGCGGAAGTAATGATGCGCCGACAGCTCGCCGCCATAGACCGCATCAT
>JAUNTV010000103.1 GCA_030538515.1 Paracoccus sp. (in: a-proteobacteria) | reverse complement strand
GGCCGGGGAAGGGGTGGCGGGCGATGAACTGTTCGGGCAGGCCAAGCTCGCGGCCAAGGGCGCGGACCTCATCCTTGAAAAGTTCGCGCAGGGGTTCGACCAGTTTCAGGCCCATCTTTTCGGGCAGGCCGCCGACATTGTGGTGCGACTTGATCGTCACCGAAGGCCCGCCGCTGAACGAAACGCTTTCGATCACATCGGGATAAAGCGTGCCCTGCGCCAGAAACTCGGCACCGTCTATCTTGCTGGCCTCGCGCTGGAACACGTCGATGAACAGCCGCCCGATGGTCTTGCGCTTGACCTCGGGGTCGGAGACGCCGGTGAGTTCGCCAATGAAAAGATCGGCCTCCTCGGCATGGATCAGGGGGATGTTGTAATGGTCGCGGAACATGGTCACGACCTCTTCGGCCTCGTTCAGCCGCAAAAGCCCGTGATCAACGAAAACGCAGGTCAGCTGATCGCCGATGGCTTCGTGGATCAGCACCGCCGCGACCGATGAATCGACCCCGCCCGAAAGCCCGCAGATCACGCGCTTGGTCCCGACCTGTTCGCGGATCTTGCGGATGGCCTCGTCCTTGTAGGCCGCCATGGTCCAGTCGCCGGTGAAGCCCGCCATGCGTACGAAGTTTTCCAGCATCTGCCGGCCATGGGGCGTGTGATGCACCTCGGGGTGGAACTGCACGGCGAAGAAGCGGCGCGCGGGATCGGCGGTGATGGCGAAAGGCGCATTGGGTGAGGTGCCGATGACCTCAAACCCCGGCGCAAGCGCGGTCACGCGGTCGCCATGGCTCATCCAGACCTGTTCGCGCGTGCCAAGCCCGGCGAAGATCGCATCCTGCCCGTGCCCGGCAACCGGGGTGACAAAGGCGCGGCCATATTCGGCGTGGTGGCCGGCCTCGACCTTGCCGCCAAGCTGTTCCATCATCACCTGCTGGCCATAGCAGATCCCGAAAACCGGCACCCCAAAAGACCAGAGGTTTTCCGGCGCGCGCGGGCTGCCCTTGCGCGTCACGCTGTCGGGACCGCCGGAAAGGATCACGGCCAGGGGCGCGAAATCGGCCAGAAAGGCGGGCGTCACCACCTGATAGGGGTGGATTTCGCAATAGATGTTCAGCTCACGCAGGCGGCGCGCGATGAGTTGCGTCACCTGAGAGCCGAAGTCGATGATGAGAAGGCGCTGATGCTGGGTCATATCCGGGATTTACGGCGCGTTCGGGCGCGTGGCAAGGGGGCAGGGCCGTCATGAAAAAGGGGCCGTCGCCGGCCCCTTTTCGCGGTGTTCATGTGCTTCGGGTTATTTCTCGGGCACCAGACCGCGCGGCGAGAAGCGCAGCACCAGCAGCAGGATCAGGCCCATGGCGATGAAGCGCATATGCGGCGCGCTTTCCAGCAGGTGGTTCTTGAACCCGCCGGCGGGCAGCGGGCTGGTCAGCAGCCCGATCAGTTGCGGCCCCCAGCTTTCTGCCTTGATCCAGAAAAACCAGATCAGGATCGCGCCAAGTGCCGCCCCCCAGTTATTGCCCGAGCCGCCGACGATCACCATCACCCAGATCAGGAAGGTATAGCGCAAGGGGTTATACTGGCCCGGCGCCATCAGCCCGTCCAGCGTGATCATCATGGCGCCCGCCAGCCCCATGAGCGCGCAGCCGATCACGAAAATCTGGAGATGCCGCCCGGTGACGTCCTTGCCCATGGCCTCGGCCGCGACCTCGTTGTCGCGGATCGAGCGCATCATCCGGCCCCAGGGCGATTTCAGCGCCAGCTCTGCCAGCAGGATGATCGCCAGCAGCACCACTGCGAACAGCCCCGCATAGCAGAGCTTCACCCAGATGCCCGAGGCCTCGGCCACCGACATGCCCCAGCTTTGGGCGCGTTCGATAAAGGCGGGGTCGCGCTGAAGGTTGATCTCGTAAGGGACCGGGCGCGGGATCGAGGTGACGTTGTTGACGCCGCGCGCCAGCCATTCCTCATTGCGCAGGACGGCGCTGATGATCTCGCCGATGCCGAGCGTGGCGATGGCCAGATAATCCGAACGCAGCCCTAGCGCGACCTTGCCCACGCCCCATGCGGCGGCGGCGGCGAACAGCGCGCCCACCGGCCATGACAGAAGCACCGGCAGGCCGAGCCCGCCGATATTGCCGAAGCGCGCGGGCTGGTTGGCCTCGATCGCGGAGACGGCGGGGTCAAAGAGCCAGCGATAGGCCACGAGGCCAAGGATCAGCATCGCCAGCATTGCCGGAAGCCGCCAGCGGCGCGGCGCGCGCTGCCAGATCAGCGCCGCCAGCACAAGCGTGCCGACCGCCACGGTCAGTGCCGCGATCAGCCGCAGCCCGCCCGCATCCCATGCGCCATTGACCGGCGCGACCGAGATCAGCACCGGGGCCAGACCGCCAAGTGCCACGAAGCCCACCACGCCCGAGTTGAAAAGCCCCGCATAGCCCCACTGCATGTTCAGCCCAAGCGCCATGACGGCCGAGATCAGCCCCATGTTCAGAATGGCCAGCGAGGTGTTCCACGACCCGCTGAAGATCGCGTTTCGCGTGGTGCCTTCCAGCGTGAAAAGCACCACCAGAACAAGGGCCAGAAGCGGCGCGCGCCATCTGCCCGTGCTTTCTGCCTGACGGGAATTTGCCATGTCCCAGTCCCTCCTTACACGGATTTGCCGCGGAACAGGCCGGTGGGCCGGAACAGCAGGACGATGATGAGGATGACGAAGCTGACGGCGAATTTATACTCCGTCGACATCAGTTGCAGCGAGGCCCCGCCGCTGTCGAAGCCCAGATAAGAGGCCACGCGCGTCCAGGGATAGGTGATCGCCACTTCCGAGAAGGCCACGATGAAGCCGCCCGCGATGGCGCCGATGGGGCTGCCAAGCCCGCCGACGATGGCGGCGGCGAAGATCGGCAGCAGGATCTGGAAATAGTTGAAGGGCTGGAAGGCCTTGTCCAGACCGTAAAGCGTGCCCGCGATGGTCATCAGCGCGGCGGCGATGATCCAGGTCATGCGCACGACGCGCTCGGGGTCGATGCCGGAAAGCAGCGCCAGATCCTCATTGTCGGAATAGGCGCGCATGGCCTTGCCGGATTTGGTGCGGTTCAGGAAGTGAAACAGCGCCCAGACCACCAGAACCGAGATCACGATGGTCAGGGCCTGAGTGGTGCGCAGCGCCAGCCCCTCGGTCAGCCCGGTCCATTCGCGGAAATCGCGCACAGTGATGATGAAGCGCGTGCCATCGTCGAAATTGATCTGCCTGACGCCGATCAGCACACGGGTCAGCCCGTTCATGATGAACATGACCCCAACCGAGGCCATCACCAGGATCACCGGATCGGATTTCTTGCGCCGGTAGAAGCGGTAAACGCCGCGATCCGTCAGCAGCACGATCAGCGCGCAGCCGGCAATGCCGATGGGCAGCGCCAGAAGCGCCGTCGGCAAAGGCCCAAGCGAGACCCCAAGCGATTGCAGCCCCCAGGTCGCCCAGATGGTGATTGCGGTGCCAAAGGCCATGGTGTCGCCATGGGCGAAGTTGGAAAAGCGCAGGATGCCATAGATCAGCGTCACCCCAAGCGCGCCAAGCGCAAGCTGCGCGCCGTAAGTGGCCGCCGGGACGAAGACGAAGTTCAGAAACATCACCAGGGCGTTCAGGATATCCATCAGCTTATCCCTTCGCACTGGCCGTGATAGGTCTGAAAGCCGCTTTCCCCGCCAGGGATTTCATGGCGGGCGTAATCCCTCACGCCCTTGTCGATGACGATCATCTGCGCCGGAAAGGCAAGCGAGGACATGCGCAGATCCATTCCGCGCCGGTATCCGAAGACGGGGGTGCGGTTCTCACCCTCGCGGATTTCGCCTTCGCCTGCGGCACTCATGATCGGGCCGCCATCGGCGTCGCTTTCGCTACCCTGATCGTTCAGCCAGATATCGATGGCGTGATCATCCGCCTGAGCCTGAGCCGCGCCCGCGCAAAGCGCCAGCGCTGCGAACAGGGGAAAGCTGCGCTTCGGGGCCGTGATTTTCGCGGTCTGCATGGCCTAACCTCCAAGGAAGGTGCGGCGCACCTCGTCATTGTTCATCAATTCCTTGCCAGTGCCGGTATGGGCATTGGCACCCTGCACCAGAACGTAAGCCTTGTCGGCGATATTCATCGCCTGCTTGGCGTTCTGTTCAACCATCAGGACCGGCAGGCCACCGCGTGCAATGGCGATGATGCGGTCGAAAAGCTCATCCATCACAATGGGGGAAACCCCTGCCGTCGGCTCGTCCAGCATCAGAAGGCCGGGCCGTGTCATCAGCGCGCGGCTGACGGCGACCTGCTGGCGCTGACCGCCCGAAAGCTCGCCCGCCGCCTGCCTGCGCTTGTCGGCCACGGCGGGGAAAAGCTCGTAGACCTGCGCCAGCGTCTCGCGGATATCGTCGTCGCGGATGAAGGCGCCCATCTCAAGGTTTTCCTCGACCGTCATCGAGGGGAAGATATTGTTGACCTGCGGCACGAAGCCCATGCCCGCCTTTACCCGGTCCTGCGGGTTCAGCCGGGTGATATCCGTGCCGTTCAGCCGGACCGAGCCTTCGCGCAGGTTCAGCATGCCGAACAGCGCCTTCATCGCGGTGGATTTGCCCGCCCCGTTGGGGCCGACGATCACGGCGATTTCGCCCTTTTCAACGGCGATGGTGCAGTCATGCAGGATATCGGGGCCCTTGCCGTAACCGCCGGTCATCCCCTCGCCGATCAGGAAAGGGTCGCCCGGCTGGCCCGCGCCCACGGGGCCCGAGCGGCGGGTGCCGTCGATCTCGCCCCGGCCATGCTGGTTGACGATCGAGGCATCGCGGCTTTTGCCGAAAGGGTTGGTGTCACTCATGCGCCGATCATCTCCTTGTTCTTCAGGCCGCGGCCCAGATAGGCCTCGATCACGGCCTCGTTCTGCATGATGCTGTCGGCCGAGCCCTCGGCCAGCACATGGCCCTCGGCCATGACGATGACGGGATCGCAAAGCTTGCCGATGAAATCCATGTCATGTTCGATCACGCAGAAGGTATAGCCGCGTTCCTTGTTCAGCCGCACGATGGCATCCGCGATGGTCATCAGCAGCGTGCGGTTCACGCCCGCGCCCACCTCGTCCAGAAAGACGATCTTGGCATCCACCATCATGGTCCGGCCCAGTTCCAGAAGCTTCTTCTGCCCGCCCGACAGATTGCCCGCCTTTTCATCGGCGACATGGCTGATGGTCAGGAAATCCAGCACCTCATCGGCCTTCTGGCGCAGCGCGCGTTCCTCGTCCCGGATGCGGGCGCGTTTGAACCATGTGTTGATCAGCGTCTCGCCGGTCTGGCGCGGCGGCACCATCATCAGGTTCTCGCGCACCGTCATCGAGGAAAATTCATGCGCAAGCTGGAAGGTGCGCAGAAGGCCCTTGTGGAAAAGCGCATGCGGGGGCAGGCCGGTGATGTCTTCGCCATCCATGATGACACGGCCCCGCGTTGGCGCATAAACGCCCGCGATCACATTGAAAAGGGTAGATTTTCCTGCGCCATTGGGGCCGATCAGCCCGGTGATGGACCCCGTTTCGATGGTCAGGTCAGCGCCGTCGACGGCGGCAAAACCGCCGAATTTCTTCTGTAGGTTTTCAACCCGGATCATCACGTCCCCGCTGCGTAAGATGATTTATGTATTTCAAGCGCTTGTTTTCAGATTACATATTTTTCGCGCTTTTTCCCATCGCAAAAGGCCCGGCGCAGGTTCATGCGCCGGGCCGGGTCCGATGGGGCGGGGTCAGTGGAAGCCGACGACCACGAACTTGCCATCTTCGATGGTGGTTTCGCGGAAGGTGCCGGCGCTTTCGCCCGGCTCGACCAGTTCGACCGAGCCGGCACCGACATAATCGATGTCCTGACCGGCGGCGAGAAGCTCGATCCCCTTGGCCAGTTCGCCCGGCAGGATCGGCTCACCCGGAGCATTGGCGACTTCCATCACCTTTTCCTTGGCAAGCGCCGGATCGGACGAACCCGCCGCCTGCATGGCCAGCAGGATCAGGGCTGCGGCATCATAGGATTCGGCGGCATAGGCCGACGAGGGGTTGAAGCCCGCAGCGGCCGCCAGTTCCTCGAACTTGGCGCGGCCATCGCCTTCGGCGGCGGGGTTGACGCCGATCGAGCCGTCGATCTCATTGCCGAAGCGTTCGGTCAGCACGTCGCTGACCATGCCGTCGGGGAAGATGAACTTGCTGAACGCGCCGGTATCAAGTGCCGCGCGGGTCACGCCAGAGCCGCCCTGATCGACATAGCCCGCCACGACAAGCACATCACCGCCCGCCGCCGCAAGTGCCGCGACCTCGGCCGAGTAATCGGCCTTGCCGTCATCATGCGCCGCCGTGGTGGTCACGGTGCCGCCAAGGGCTTCGAAGGCGGCCTTGAAGCTGTCGGCCAGGCCCTTGCCATAGTCATTGTTGGTATAGGTCACGGCAGCCGATTCGATGCCCTGCGCCTGCGCAAGCTGCGCCATGACCTCGCCCTGGCGCGCGTCCGAGGGGGCGGTGCGGAAGAACAGCCCGTTATCCTCGATCGAGGACAGCGCCGGCGATGTCGCCGAGGGCGAGATCATCATCACGCCATTCGGGATCGCCACGCGCTCCAGCACGGCGATGGTTTCGCCAGAGCATTGCCCGCCGACAAGGGCGCGCACGCCGTCGGCGACCTGACGTTCGGCCGCGGCCACGCTGGCGGCGGCGTCGATGCAGGTGGTGTCGGAACGCGATGTCACGACCGTCGAGCCGCCCAGAAACTGGCCCGATTCACTGATTTCGCGGGCTGCGGCCTCGGCCCCGGCAGCGATATCGGGGGCCATCGATTCCAGCGGGCCGGTAAAGCCCAGATGCAGGCCCAGCTTGACCTCTTCGGCGGCGGCGGCACCGGCCATGAGAGCACCGGCGGCGGTGGCGAGAAGCAGTTTTTTCATTTTTATACCCCTGTTGGCACTTGTTGATGCTGCGCAGGTTATCGGGGCGCGGGCCGGGTTGTAAAGTTTATTGTCCCCACAATCACCGGCCCCGCGCGGGTTTCGCGCTGCTGCCCTTGCGTCCTTGGCCATGTCCGGGGCCATGTCTGGTGGCCTTTTCCTTCCCGCGCGCGCACTCTATATGGGGGATGCACAACATTGATGGAGTATCTGCCATGACGCAGGAACAGCGCCCGACCACCGCCGCCCGCACCTGGGACAAGGCTGGCTGGCGCGCCTATCCGCGCGTCCAGATGCCCGATTATCCCGACCAGTCCGCCCTGAACGCGGTCGAGGGGCAGCTTGCGAAATTCCCGCCGCTGGTTTTCGCCGGCGAGGCCCGCAGGCTGCGCGCCCATCTGGCCAATGTCGCCGAGGGCCGGGCCTTTCTGTTGCAGGGCGGCGATTGCGCGGAAAGCTTTGCCGAATTTTCCGCCGACAATATTCGCGACACGTTCAAGGTCATGCTGCAAATGGCCGTGGTGCTGACCTGGGGCGCGCAGCTTCCGGTGGTCAAGCTGGGCCGCATGGCGGGGCAATTCGCCAAGCCGCGCTCGGCCCCGACCGAGCTTGTGGGCGGGGTGGAACTGCCGTCATACCGTGGCGATATCATCAACGGCTTCGACTTCACCGCCGAGGCGCGTATCCCCGATCCGCAGCGGATGCTTGCGGCCTATACGCAGGCGGCGGCGTCGCTGAACCTGCTGCGCGCCTTTTCGACCGGTGGTTATGCCGATATCCACCGCGTGCAAAGCTGGATCGCCGATTTCACATCCGGCCCCGAGGCCGAGCGCTACCGCGCCATTGCCGACCGGATCAGCGATGCCATGGCCTTCATGCAGGCCGCGGGCGTGACCTCGGAAACCGCGCATGAGCTGGGGCAGGTCGAATTCTACACCAGCCACGAAGCCCTGCTGCTGGAATATGAAGAAGCCCTTGCGCGCACCGATTCGACCACCGGCCTGCCGGTGGCGGGGTCGGGCCATATGATCTGGATCGGCGACCGGACGCGCCAGCCCGATGGCGCGCATGTCGAGTTCTGCCGGGGGGTGCAGAACCCGATCGGGCTGAAATGCGGGCCGACCACCACGGCGGATGACCTGAAGGTGCTGATGGCGAAGCTGAACCCGGACAACCAGCCGGGCCGGCTGACCCTGATTGCGCGTTTCGGTGCCGGTCAGGTCGGCGATCACCTGCCGCGCCTGATCAGGACGGTGGCCGAGGAAGGCGCGAAAGTCGTCTGGTCCTGCGATCCGATGCATGGCAACACGATCAAATCCGCCTCGGGCTACAAGACCAGGCCGTTCGATTCCGTGCTGCGCGAGGTGCGCGAGTTCTTCGCCGTCCACGCGGCCGAGGGCACCATTCCCGGTGGCGTCCATTTCGAGATGACCGGCAAGGATGTGACCGAATGCACTGGCGGCGTTCGCGCGGTCACGGATGAAGACCTGTCC
>JAUNTV010000102.1:6244-8474 GCA_030538515.1 Paracoccus sp. (in: a-proteobacteria) | reverse complement strand
GCAGCAGCACATCGCGCGCCAGCATGCCGATGGCGACATGCATCGCGGTCGGGAACGTATCGTTCGAGGATTGCCCCATATTCACATGATCGTTCGGGTGCACCGGCTTTTTGCTGCCCAGTTCACCGCCGAGGATCTCGATCGCGCGATTGCTGATCACCTCATTCGCGTTCATGTTCGACTGCGTGCCCGAGCCGGTCTGCCAGACCACAAGCGGGAAGTTGTCGTCGAATTTGCCCTCGAACACCTCGGTCGCGGCCTGCTCGATCGCGGCGCCAAGCTCGGCCGGGATGCGGCCCTCGGCGGTGTTGATCCGCGCCGCCGCCAGCTTGATCGCGCCAAGGGCGCGGATCACCGCGACCGGCTGGCGTTCCCACCCGATCGGGAAATTGCGGATCGAGCGCTGCGTCTGCGCGCCCCAATATTTGCTGGCGTCAACCTCCAGCGGGCCAAAGCTGTCGGTTTCGGTGCGGGTCTTGGTCATGGTGTGGCTCCGTCACGGATTTGCGGGGGTTCTACGCCGCGGACGGGGGATTCGCAATTCGTATGCAACCGTATGCGGATGCCTGCCTTGCGGGCATATTCGCCAAAATTTCAGGCACCACCCTGCCGATCCCCCTGCCCCATAACGTTTTTCCTGCCACGTGCGTCAAATTTCCGGCACATTATCAGGAATTGCATGTTTCATGGTCGCGCGCCCCCCGTGTTTCGAGAGGAAACCGACATGCTGGACAACAGGATCAATCGACAGGTCATCATCTGGACCACCCTGATCGGCGGCTTTATCAGTTCGCTGGTCAAATGGGGGTCCGAGGTCAACATGCCGCCCCGGATGCCGGGCGAGATTTCACCACCCGGTGCGCATATCGACGCGTGGCTGGGCTGGCTGGGCATCAATTCGCATTCGCTGGACTATGTGTATCAGGGTGTCACGGTGCCCGGCGCGGTTACGCTTTATCACTGGCTGTTCAGCTTTGCCTTCGCCTTTGTCTATGTCGTCGGTTCCATTTACTGGCCGCGTATCCGCATGTGGTATGGTGCGCTTTACGGCATCATCATCACGGTGGTGATGCATGGCCTGCTGATCCCGCTTCTGGGTTTCCGCAACCCCGCCTATGCCGAGGGCAAGACCGGCTGGCTGTGGAACCTGAACGGCTTTGAGCTTTGGTCAGAGTTTCTGGGCCATATCTACTGGTCCGTCTCGATCGAGATCTGCATGATTGCCGTGCTGGCCTGTTTCGCACGCCCGATCCGGGGCGACTGGGTGGTGCGCTAGGCGGTCCGCCGCCCTGGCCGTGCAGGGAAGGGGCGGCGGCTATTTGCGCCACTTGTCCAGGCTGACCACCTCGGCCCCGCTCTTGGGTGCATCCTCCTCGGGCGCGGGGTCGGGGTCGGGCTCGGCATTTTCGTCGCCGTCCTCATCCTCATCGCTTACCTGCGTGTCGAAGCGCAGCCCGAACTCGACCGAGGGGTCCACGAAGGTGCGCACCGCCTCGAAGGGGATCACCAGCCGCTCGGGCGCATTGCCGAAATTCAGCGTGATCGCGAAGCCGTCATGGCTGACCTGAAAATCCTCATACCAGTGCTGGATCACGATGGTCATCTCGGCGGGGTAACGTTCACGCAGCCAGTCGGCGATCTCGACGCCCTCTTCGCGGGTGTCGAAGGTGATGAAGAAGTGATGCTCGCCCGGAAGCCCCTCATCGGCGACGCGCGACAGGACCTCTGCGATCAGGCCCTGCATGGCCCGATGCATCATTCTGCCATAATCGATCTCGCGCGTCATGTGGCCCCCTGTTGCCGTTCGGGTCATGCTCAGCAATGCCCTGACGGGGCCGAGTATAGGGATTGAACCGGGCAAGGAAAGGGGGCAGTCGCGCCGCCCGCCTTTCAGCGCTGGAAAGGGCGGCAGGACACCGGTTGGCAGCGTGGTCATCGCGGGCAGGCGACGCGACCGGGCAGGCCAGGCAGGGGCCACGCGGACCCCATTGGCCCGGACATGCGCGCCGCATCACGCATAAGCCAGACGGATCAGGCCGGGCAAGCGGGTCACGCCGGGCATCAAGGACCGCCCCGGCCCGCCGCATCGCACCGGGCAGATCAGGCAAGGGTCATGCGAATCCCGCTGGCAGGGCCACAGATGCTGCGATCACACCATGCAGCCGGATCAAACCGGGCAGCCCCTCAGCCGATACCCGCCAGCAACAGCCCCGCCAGCGCCGATCCGACC
>JAUNTV010000102.1:0-6234 GCA_030538515.1 Paracoccus sp. (in: a-proteobacteria) | reverse complement strand
CGACCAGCACCACCAGAAGCGGCAGGCGCGCGCCGACAAGCGCCAGCCCCGCCCCAGGCACGATAAGGGCGGCGCGCCAGTCAAGGGCGTCGATCTCTGGCAGGGCCAGAAAGCCCCAATGCCGCACCTGCCCGTCAAACAGCACCTGCATTCCGAACCAGAGCGCCAGCGTGGCGATGACGCCGACGACGGCGGCGGTCACCCCCTCAAGCGCGGCGGCAATGCGCGGCTGCCCCTCCAGCCAGTCGATCGAGGGGGCGAGCGCGAAGATGAACAGAAAGGACGGCACGAAACTCACCCAAAGACTGACAAGCGCCGCCAGTGCCGCCATGCCCGGCCCGCCGGCGGCATGGCCCGCCAGCCAGGCCACGAATTCCGTCACCAGAATCAGCGGCCCCGGCGTGGTCTCGGCCAGCCCGAGCGCATCGATCATCTGGCCCGTGCTCAGCCAGCCAAGATCCTGCACCACGGTCTGGGTCATATAGGTCAGCACCGCATAGGCGCCCCCGAAGCTCATGACCGCCAGCCTTGCGAAAAACAGCCCCAGAGCCGTCAGGAATTCCGATCCGGCCAGCCAGGCCAGCCCGACCGGCACCAGCCAAAGGGGCACCCCCGCCGCCAGCACCCAAAGCCCGTGACGCAGCGACGCGTCGTGGCTTGCAGTCTTCGTGCCGGTGGTGCTGGCGGGCATGGCAAAAGCGGCACCGGCCAATGCCGCCGCCATAATCACAAGCGGAAAGGGCAAGGCCCAGACCGCAATCGCCAGAAAGGCCGCAAGGGCGATCAGCCAATGCGCAGGGCCGGCAAGCGCGCGGCGGGTGACACGCAAAAGCGCCTGCGCCACCAGCACCAGAACGCATGCCTTGATGCCCAGAAAGGCCGCCTGAACCAGCGCCAGATCACCCCAGGCGACATAGGCCGCCGCCAGCGCCGCGATCACCACCGCTCCTGGCAGCACGAACAGCCCGCCCGCGATCAGCCCGCCGGTGATCCCGCGCAGCCGCCAGCCGGCATAGGTGGCAAGCTGCATCGCCTCGGGCCCCGGCAGCAGCATGCACAGCGACAGCGCGCGCAGGAACTGCCGCTCGCTCAGCCAGCGCTGGCGGTCGACCAGTTCGGCATGGATCAGGGCGATCTGCGCCGCCGGCCCGCCAAAGGAGAGCCAGCCGATACGACCGAAAATGCGAAACAATGCCCGGTAGCTGACCATGATCCTGCCCTTCTTCGCCCTGATACAGCGGCCGGGTGAAGATACGGTAAACATCTGTCAGGAAAAAAGTGCAGGCTTCTGTTGCCAGGTGCCTGCGAACCCCGCCTTACGCTGCTAGGCGCAAGGGCTTGAGTTTCGGTTACCCGAGCTGCTTACGCAGCCAGAGCGACCGGAGCACGGTTGTCGTTGGCAACTGTACATTTTGCACCGATAACGGTGGTAGCTCACCGAGGCAAAGCCATCCCCTTTAGACGTTCGTCGATCCTGTTTCGGCCCCAGATCCCCCCAACGAAGGCGAATATGGTGGAGCCGCCGGGTACCGCCCCCGGGTCCGATCCGCTTATTACGAGCGCGTTTATACCCATAGTCCGGGCGAACCCGAACGCAGCGAATATAAGCGGCCCGATCCGGCCCCGCAAGGGGCGACGGAACTGCGGCTTCGGGTCTCGCGTTGGCGCAGTCCAGAAACAGCAAAGGAATTCCGATGCGTATTGCCACGACCCTGACCGCCACCCTGATCGCGCCCATGCTGGCGCTTCCCGCATTCGCCGACAGGCCCCCGCCTGCGGATGCCAAGCCGCTTTCCGCCATCCTCGCGCAGCTGGAAACCAGCATCGGCGCCGATCTGGCCTATATCGATGACGTCGATTGGGATGATGACGGCTATTATGAGGTCGAGTATCGCCTGAGGGACGGCAGCACGGTCAAGACCAGACTCGACCCTCTGAGCGGGGACGCGCGCCGCTGAGACCGGCTGTGATCATTCCGGGGCTCTGCCCCGGACCCCGAGGTATTTTCGCACTGATGATGAGACGACTGGCTTTTGTCTTTCTTCTGTCCGGAAATATCCCGGGGGTGCGGGGGCAGGGCCCCCGTGCGGGTCGTATGAAAAAGGGCCGCGTTTTCGCGGCCCTTTCCAGCAGGTAAGGCGGATCAGAAACCGGCCTTGATGCGTTCGAATTCGGCCAGTTGACGCTCGCGCAGCTGGGGGTCGTTGGGGGTCTGGTTCAGGATCGGGGCGTCGATCGGGCCGAGGCCGGTTTTCACGGCCTCTTCATCCTTGATGGTTTCCATCCCGGCCAGCGTCGAGGGACCGTAGCCGATCGTATCCAGCAGCCCCCTGGCCGATTCCGGGGCCAGCCAGGCATTGATGAAATCATAGACCTTTTCTTCATTGCCCGGCCCGTTCTTCATGTTCACGAAGCCGCAGATGAAATTCGACGAGCCTTCCTTCGGCGCGCGCTGGAAGCCGACCGGGTAGTTATCGGCCTGAAGATAGGTCACGCCGTCATTCCATGACCATGCCACATCCACCTGACCCGATGCCATGAGCTGCGCCTGTTCGGACGGGTCCGACCAATAGGCCGCGACATTCTGATGCGCCTCGCGCAGCCAGTCGGCGGCGGCCTTGAACTGTTCGTCGGTCACATCCGTCCAGTCGGTCACGCCGGTTGCCAGATAGGCAAGCGCCCAGACATCATCCGAACTGTCGGGCAGCGAGGTGCGGCCCGCATAATCGGGGTTGGTAAAGACGCCAAGCGTTTCCACCGCCTCGGCGGGGATCTTTTCGGTATTATAGGCGATGGCGGTGGCGCCCCAGTCGGTCGGGATGAACCAGACGCCTTCATCGTCGTGGAAGACCTCGGAATCGTTCAGCTCGGGGTCGATATCGGCATAGGCCGGGATTTTCGAGACATCCCAGGGTTCGATCAGCCCGGCGTCGCGGTATTTCGACACCATCTGGCTGCACGGATGTACGAGATCGGCCCGAAACCCCGAGGCGACCTTCTGGAAGGCCTCGTCATCATCGCCGTAAAGCGCGAAGGTCGGCATGTCGCCATGCTTGTCGATATAAGGCTGGAAAAGGGCCGGTTCCTCGAACCCTGCCCAGTCGAAGACGATCAGTTCAGGGTCGGCGGCGAGTGCCGGCGTGGCAAGGGCCGCAAGAATGGCGGTCGAGCGCAGGAAGGTCATAAGCGATGGCCTTTCGGTTGGGGGACACGGGCATCAGGCTAGCTTCTGGCCCGATACCCCGCAAGTCGATTGCGCAGCCCCTACCACCGGCCCGAGGCCCCCCCGCCCGAGGATGAGCCGCCCCCGAAGCGGCTGCTGCTGCCGCCGCTGCTGCTGCCCAAGCCTGATGAGCTGCTGTAATGGCGCGTGCGACGCAGGAACCGGCCGTCTTCATCGAAATGGTCGGTGTAATTGAGCGCCTGGGTCAATTGCTGCGTCCAGCCGCATTTCTGGCAAAGCCGTTTGACGGACATGCGCGAGATGTCCCATCCGCCATTGCGGGTGGGGTCGCGGATCGGTTCGGAGATATCGATGAGTTCGCGGTTCCGACATTGCCCGCAGCGGTTGTTCTGCCAGCGGATCAGCGCGAAAATGCCTATGGGAAACGCAGCGAGCAGGGCGAATAGACCAAAGAAAAGCGCGGCAAGGAGGTCTCTGTTTCTTCGGGGGCGCTCGGCCGGTGGCTCCGCGCCCGAGGCATGGGGCAGGGCGATGCGTTCGATCACGGCCAGCGTGCCCTTGCGCAGCCCGGCCGAGTAATCGCCTGCGCGGAATTCGGGCAGCATCTCGCGATCCATGATCTGGCTGGCAATGCGGTGATAGCTGGCCGGATAGCCCGCGCCCAGTTCGATCCGGGCGGCGCGGTCGTCGCGCAGGATCAGGATCATGAAACCGTCATTCCTGCTGCGATCTCCGACGCCCCAGTGGTTGAAAAGCTGCGTCGCGAAGCGTTCCAGCCCCGCGCTTCCGCCATGATCGGCGGCATCGGCCAGTGTGACCACGGTGCCCTCGATCCCGTTGTCGCGGTCAAGCGCGGCAAGCGCCTGATCGATGATGCCGGCGTCCTCGGGGCTCAGCAGGTTCGCGAAATCATTGACGGTTTTCTGCTGATAATCGGGAAGCGAGGCGCCGGGCTGTGCCTGCGCCTGGCTGACCGGGGGGGCGGCGGCGGGCGTTTCTGTCTGCGCCGCCGCCGGACAGGCCAGCATCAGCAACAGAAGAGCTATGCGCAGCATCATCGCCATCAATCCAGCATGGCCGGCCCGCCCGCGATCAGCGGGTCACGCTCGCCCACGGCTTTTTCGTCCTTGCCGGCATAGTCCACGGCCATCAGGATCGACTGGATCGCCGCGATCCGCGCCCGGCGCTTGTCATCGGAACGGATCACCGTCCACCGCGCCAGCTTGATATCGGATCGGTCCAGCGTATCGCGGATGGCGGCGGTATAGTCATCCCATTTCCCAAGCCCTTCCACGTCGATCGCCGAGAGCTTCCATTGCTTCAGCGGGTCCTGCTCACGCGAGAGGAAGCGGCGCAATTGTTCCGCGCGCCCCACGTTCAGCCAGAGCTTGACCAGAATCGTGCCGTCATCGACCAGCATTTCCTCGAACTTGGGAAGCTGGTTGAAGAAATCCTTGCGCTGCTGATCGCTGGCGAAGCCGAAGACGCGTTCGACCACGCCCCGGTTATACCAGCTTCGGTCGAAAAGCGCGATTTCGCCATTGGCGGGCAGCCAGTCGGCATAGCGCTGGAAATACCACTGCCGGGCCTCGCGCTCATCGGGTTTGGGCAGCGCCACGACCGCCGCCGAGCGCGGGTTCAGGTTCTCGCGCACGCGCGTGATGGTGCCGCCCTTGCCGGCGGCGTCGCGGCCCTCGAACAGCACCACCACCCGTTTGCCCGTCAGCACGATGTCATGCATCATCTTGACCAGCTCAAGCTGGAGTTTCTTCATATGGGCTTCGTAATCGGACTTCGGCAGTTCCGTCCGATAGGGATAGTCGGGGTCAAGAATATCGTCCTTGCCGGCGGCCTTGATGGCCTGGCGGATATCGGGCGGGGCCTCGTCATGATAGTATTTGCTGATGAGACCGACATAGGGCAGCGGGTGGGGTGATGTTTTCTTGCTTGCCATACGGGTTCTCCGAAAGGGGCTGACAGGGCGATTATGCGCCGGGGACGCGCCTTGTGCAAAGGGGGATGATGACGCGGCCGTGATCGGTGCGTCAGGGCGGATCAGCCTTCGGGCGTGCCGATCTTCGTCAGGTCGAATTGCGTGGTCTGGTAAATCTCGTTGATCCAGTTGCCATAAAGCAGATGCGCATGGCTGCGCCAGCGGTTGGCGGGCATCCGCGTCGGGTCGTCGTCGGGGTAGTAATTGACCGGCACGGCGATCGCCTTGCCCGCAGCCGCATCGCGGTCATATTCATCCTTCAGCGTCGTCGAATCATATTCGAAGTGGTTGAAGACATAGAGCGCGCGATGCCCGGCATCTTCCAGAAGGCACGGCCCCACCTCGTCCGAGGCGATGAGCGTGCGAAGCGCGGGGCGCGCGGCCACATCTTCGGCGCGCACCTCGGTCCAGCGGCTGACGGGGATCAGCAGATCATCCGAAAACCCCCGCAGATAGGGCGAGGCCGCCGCCCGGTTCTCGTGCCGGAAACAGCCGAAAGCCTTGGCCGGCAGGTCATGCTTGGGCAGGCCGTGGAAATGCCAGGCCATGGCCATCGCCCCCCAGCAGACGCCGAAGGTCGAATGCACATGGCTTTGCGTCCAGTCAAAGACGCGCTGCAATTCCTGCCAGTAGCTGACCTGATCGAAGGGAAGCTGTTCGATGGGCGCGCCGGTGATGATCAGCCCGTCGAATTTCTCGCCCGTGGCCTCGACCTGGGAAAACTTGCGATAGAAGGATTGCAGGTGATCGGCGGCGGTATTGCGGCTTTCATGATCCGACATGCGGATCAGGTGAAAGTCGATTTGCAGCGGCGTGGCCCCGATCAGCCGGGCGAACTGGTTTTCCGTCTGGATCTTCCTGGGCATCAGATTGAGCAGGCCGATCCTGAGCGGGCGGATATCCTGCGTGGCCGCCCTTCCCGGCGACATGACCATGACGCCTTCATCCGACAGAATGTCGAAGGCGGGCAGATCATTGGGCAGGGTGATCGGCATGGTCAGGTCTCCTTGCGGTCGATGGCGCGTGCGATCAGCGCGTCGAAAGCGGCGGGGCTGCG
>JAUNTV010000101.1 GCA_030538515.1 Paracoccus sp. (in: a-proteobacteria) | reverse complement strand
AGTAGGGCGCAAGTTCATCAGCTTCGAAGGCATCGACGGCAGCGGCAAATCCACCCAGGCCCGCCTTCTGGCCGAGGCCCTGCGCGCCGAGGGCCGCGAGGTCGTGCTGACGCGCGAGCCCGGCGGCTCGGCCGGGGCCGAGGCGATCCGCCGCCTGCTGGTCGAGGGCGGCACCGACCGTTGGTCGCCCGAGACCGAGATCCTGCTGTTCAACGCAGCCCGGCGCGACCATCTGGAACGCACCATCCGCCCCGCGCTGGCGGCGGGCAAGACCGTCATCACCGACCGTTTCGCCGATTCGACCCGTGTTTATCAGGGCGCCACGCGCGGCGATCTGGCCGATACGGTCGAGACGCTGCACCGGCTGATGATCGGGGTCGAGCCGGACCGGACCTTCATCATCGACCTGCCGCTTGATGAGGCTGCGACGCGGCTGTGCAGGCGGGCCTCGGCCCAGACGGAAGGGCCAGGTGATGCGGCGCTGTCCCGGCCCGAGCCAGAGGACCGTTTCGAATCCATGGGCGCGCGGTTCCAGCGCAAGTTGCGCGACGGCTTCCACGCCCTTGCCGCAGCCCATCCGGCCCGCATCCGCCTGATCGACGGCACGGGCACGCCGGGCGACGTGGCCGCCCGCGTCCGGGCAGCCCTATGAGCAGCGACGAGACCCCCGAATCCGACCGTGTGCCGGGCGCGCCCCATCCCCGCCACACCGGCGCGGTGATCGGCCATGACGCGGCGGCGGCGGATTTCCTGGCCTCGGCGGATGCGCATCGGCTGCACCACGCATGGCTGCTGACCGGCCCGCGCGGCATCGGCAAGGCCACGCTGGCATGGGCGATCGCGCGCTGGCTTCTGGCAGAGGGCGCGCCGGGCAGCCTTGCCATCCCTTCGGGCGATCCCGTGGCGCGCCGCATGGCCGCGCTGTCAGAGCCGCGTCTGCATCTGGTCCGGCGCGGGTTTGACGCGAAAACCGGGCGGCTCAAATCCGATATCGGGGTCGAGGATATCCGCGCGCTCTTGTCCTTCTTTCACATGAGCGCGGCCGAGGGCGGGCGGCGCGTGGCGCTGATCGATGCGGCTGACGACATGAACGGGCCGGCGGCCAATGCGCTGTTGAAGATGCTGGAAGAACCGCCCAAAGGCGGCGTGATCCTGCTTGTCGCCCACCAGCCCGCGCGGCTTTTGCCGACGATCCGGTCTCGCTGCCGGGAATTGCGGCTCACACCGCTGTCGCCGGATGATATGGCGCTGGCGCTCTCTGCGCAGGGGATCACGGGTGATGCCCCCGCGCTTGCCGCGCTGTCAGCCGGTTCGGTCGGCGAGGCCCTGCGCCTGGCCGGGCAGGACGGGCTGGCCCATTACGCCCGGCTGGTGGCGCTTTTCGCCACCCTGCCCCGCTTCGACCGCCAGAAAGCCCGCGATATCGCCGAAAGCGCAGGGGGGCGCGCGACGGCGGATGGCGATCCCTTCGATCTGGCGATCACGCTTCTGGATCTGTTCCTGACGCGGCTGGCGCGCGCGGGCCTGATGGGCGCCCCCATCCCCGAAGCCGCCCCGGACGAGGGCGCACTGATGGCGCGGCTTTGCCCCGATGCCGATGCCGCGCGCATCTGGGCGGGCGCGCAGGCGGCGCTTTCGGCGCGCGCGCGGGCCGGGCGGGCCGTCAATCTTGACCCGGCCGCGCTTGTGATGGATATGCTGATCCAACTGGCCGGGCTTAGCCCGGCGCATGCGCAGGCCTGACCCATGCCCCTTCCCGAAGCGACCGCGGCCACGCCCGTCGTGGACAGCCATTGTCACCTTGATTTCCCCGATTTCGAGGGGCAGCACGACACGCTGATCGCGCGCGCCCGCGAAGCCGGCGTCACCCGCATGATCACCATCTGCACCAGATTGCGCGAGGAACCGAAGGTCCGCGCCCTGGCGGAAACCCATGACGGGCTTTTCTATGCCGCCGGCACCCATCCGATGAGCGTGGCCGACGAACCCATGGCCCGGCTGGACGATCTTCTGGCCATCGCGCGCCATCCAAAGATGGTCGGCATCGGCGAGACGGGGCTGGATTACCACTACACCGCCGAAAGCGCCGCCGTGCAGCAGCAATCCCTGCTGATCCATATCGAGGCCGCGCGCCGGACCGGCCTGCCGCTGATCATCCATGCCCGCGACGCCGATGAGGATATGGCCCGCATCCTGACCGCCGAGCATCGCGCCGGCGCGTTTTCCTGCGTGATGCACTGCTTCACCTCGGGCGCGGGGCTGGCGCGGGCGGCGCTTGATCTGGGCTTTTATCTGTCCATGTCGGGGATCGCGGCCTTCCCGCGATCAACCGAACTGCGCGAGATCTTCCGCGCCGCCCCGCCCGAGCGCATCCTGATCGAGACCGACGCCCCCTTTCTTGCGCCCCCGCCCCACCGCGGGCAGCGCAACGAACCCGCCTTCGTCACCCGCACCGCCGCCGTGGGCGCCGAACTTTTCGGAATGAGCTACGCCGAATTCGCGGCACTGACCTCGGCCAATTTCGACCGGCTGTTTTCGAAGGCGGCGGCATGATCCGCGTCACCATCCTCGGCTGCGGATCGTCGGGGGGGGTGCCGCGCATCGGGGGAAACTGGGGGGCCTGCGACCCCGCCAATCCCAGGAACCGCCGCCGCCGCTGCGCGATCCTGATCGAACGGATCGGGGGCGATGGCGGGCGCACGCAGGTGCTGGTCGATACCGGCCCCGATCTGGTGGCGCAAATGCTGGATGCGGGCGTAAGCAGGCTGGATGCGGTGATCTGGACGCATCCGCATGCCGATCACGTCCATGGCATCGACGATCTGCGCCAGCTTGCCTATAACGCGCGCGCCCGCGTGCAGGGCTACGCCGACGCCGGCACACAGGCCGCGTTGCTGGCGCGTTTCGCCTATATCTTCGAAACGCCCCCCGGTTCGAACTATCCGCCGATCTGCGATCTTCACCGGCTTGAGGGGCCGGTCACGATCCCCGGCGCAGGCGGCGACATCCGCATCACCCCCTTCACCGTCCGCCATGGCGAGATCCCTGCACTTGGCCTGAAGATCGACGCGGCGGGCGGCGGCATCGTCTATCTGCCCGATGTCGCGGATATCCCCGAAGCCGCCTGGGCCACCATCGGGCGGCCCGCGATCTTCATCTGCGACGCGCTGCGCCACGCCCCCCATCCCAGCCATGCCCATCTGGCGCAGACGCTGGAATGGCTGGCGCGCTCGGGCGCGGGGCGCGGCGTGCTGACGAATATGCATATCGATCTGGACCACGACGCGACCGATGCGGAAACGCCCGCCCATGTCACCCCCGCCCATGACGGCATGGTGCTGGAGACCCCGGCATGAGCGCGCTTTTCGATGTCGTCCTGCCGGTCTTTCTGGTGATCGGCTTCGGCTATCTGGTCGCCTGGCGCAAGCTTTTCGGGGATAGCGCGGTCGACGGGGTGATGCGTTTCGCGCAGAATTTCGCCGTGCCGGTGCTGCTGTTTCAATCCATTGCGCGGCTTGATCTTTCGGTCGAGTTCAATATCCCGATGCTCATCGCCTTCTACGCAGGCGCATTCGCGGCCTTCGGGGTCGGGGTGGCGGGGGCGCGTATCCTTGGCCGCCCGCCCGAGGACGCGGTGGCCATCGGCTTCGTCTGCCTGTTCTCGAATTCGCTGCTGCTTGGCGTGCCGATCACCGAACGCGCCTATGGCACCCAGGCGCTTGCCGGAAACTGGACGATCATCGCCATCCATTCGCCGCTGCTTTATACTTTCGGCATCACCGTGATGGAGTTCACGCGCGCGCGCGGCCAGCAGCTTTCCATCGGCCGCGTCTCGCTGCGCGCGCTGACCGGCGTGCTGAAAACGCCACTGGTGATCGGCATCCTCTCGGGTCTGGTGATGAACCTTCTGCTTCAGGCGGGGCTGGTGCTGCCGCAAGGTTTCTGGGACGGGATCGCCATGCTGGCGCGCTCGGCGCTGCCAGCGGCGCTGTTTGCGCTTGGCGGCGTGCTTTACCGCTACAAACCCGAAGGCGACATGCGCGCCATCGCGCTTTGCTGCGCCGCCTCGCTGATCCTGCACCCGCTGATCACCTATGGGCTTGGGCGCGCCTTCGCGCTTGATCTGGCGGCGATGCGTTCGGGCGTGATCACGGCGGCGATGGCACCGGGGGTGAACGCCTATCTCTTTGCGTCGATCTACGGGGTGGCGAAACGGGTCGCGGCCTCGACCGTGCTGGTGGCGACGGCGCTTTCGGTGCTGACCATCTCGGTCTGGCTGGCGATCCTGCCCTGACCGCCGACAGCCGGGACGGTCAGACCGGGCTGAGGCCCCGGATACGCTCTGACCGGCGGCGCAGCAGTTCCAGCGTGGTCAGCAGCGCCACCGAGAACAGCACCAGCAGCGTCGCCACGGCAAGGATCGCGGGGCTGATCTGTTCGCGGATGCCGCTCCACATCTGTCGCGGGATGGTCTGTTGCGGGGTGTCGGCGATCAGCAGGACCACCACCACCTCATCGAATGAGGTCACGAAGGCAAACAGCGCGCCCGCGATCACGCCGGGCATGATCAGCGGCATGGTGACACGGAAGAAGGTGGTGCGCGGATTGGCCCCAAGGCTGGCGGCGGCGCGGTTCAGCGACTGATCGAAGCCCACCAGCGTCGCCGTGACAGTGATGATCACGAAGGGAATGCCAAGCGTCGCATGGGCCAGAATGATACCCAGATAGGTATTGGCCATGCAGCCCTGACGCGACAGCACCGGCGAAAGCGCACCCTGCGCCCATGATCCCTGCGGCACGCAGGCGGAGGAATAGAAGAAGAACAGCCCCGTCGCGGTGATGATCAGGGGCACGATCATGGGCGAGATCAGCATCGCCATGATGATCCGGCGAAACGGCATTTCGGGGCGTGAGAGGCCAAGCGCCGCCACCGTTCCCAGCACCGTCGCGATCAGGGTCGAAAACACCCCGATGATCACCGAATTCTTCGCCGCCTTCACCCAATGGGCATTGGCCCACATATCCGCGAACCATGCGCCGTCGCGCGGCGCCTCGGGCCGGGCCATGCCGAAGGTCATCAGCCCGTCATACCACCGCCAGGAAAAGCCTTCCGAGTTCAGCGCCAGCATGTCCTGGGTGAAGGTGAAATAGGGCTCGCGGTTGAAGCTGAGCGGGATGATGATCAGGATCGGCGCGATCAGGAACAGAAAGATCAGCACGCAGAGCGCCAGATAGCTCCAGTGCCAGATCTTTTCCAGCGGGGTTGCATAGCTCGGAAGCGCCATATCCCTATCCCAGTTTCAGGTTGTCGATGCCGACAAGGCGGTCATAGATCCAGTAAAGCAGCAAGACGCAGGCCAGAAGGATCGCCGCGAGTGCGGCGGCCATCGACCAGTTCAGCGATTTCTGCATGTGATAGGCGATCTGGTTCGAGATCATCTCGCCCGCGGTGCCGCCGACAAGCGCGGGCGTGATGTAATAGCCGACCGCAAGGATGAACACCAGAAGCGCCCCCGCCCCCAGCCCCGGCAGGGTCTGCGGGAAATAGATGCGCCGGAACGCCGTCCAGCTTGTCGCGCCAAGGCTGCGCGCGGCGCGGACATAGCTGGGGTTGATCGTGCGCATGACCGAATAAAGCGGCAGGATCATGAAGGGCAGCAGGATATGGGTCATGGCGATGATGGTGCCGGTCTGATTATACATCATCTTCAGCCGCCCGTCCGTGCCGATGGCACCCATCCAGACCAGAAGGTCATTGACCACGCCCTGCTGCTGAAGCAGCACGATCCAGCTTGACGTTCGCACCAGAAGCGATGTCCAGAACGGCAGAAGAACCAGGATCATCAGCAGGTTCGCGCGCCGCAGGGGCTGCGTGGCCAGAAGATGCGCAATCGGAAAGCCAAGCAGAAAGGTCATGACCGTGACCACCGCCGACATCCAGAAGGTGCGCTGAAACAGCATGACATAGACGCGCCGGTTCTCGGGCACCTGCACGATCCGGCCGGTCTCGTCGCGGGTCCGGTCAAGCGCGGCAAGATAGAAGCTGTCGGTATAGGCCGAGGATGAGACCCGCATCGCCGACCAAAGCGCGGGGCTGGCCCATGTCTGATCAATCGCCAGCAGGCTATCCCTGTAAGGCGGTGTCACCCCGTCGCGGACCTGCCGCCCGGTCGCCGTGAAAAGCGAACGTGTGCCGGGCATCTCGTAATTGATGCGGGCGCCGACGATGCCGATCGTGCGGTTCCCCGCCGCTTCCGTCAGGTCGGCGGCAAGGGCGGCGAAAGCGGGTTCGGTCGGGTCCGTGCCCGGCGCGGTTTCGGCAAACCAGGCCGAGACGCGCGGCATATGGGCCGAAAACCCGTCATTATAGACCGAGCGGTGCAGCATCTGCCCGATCGGCGTCACGAATGTCACCAGAACGAAGGCCAGAAGCGGCGCCACCAGCAGGAATGCCCGCCAGCGAGACCGGCGCGAGGCCCTTGCCAGCGCCTTTTTCAGCGGCTGGCCGTCATTGGTGGTCAATGTCGCGCCCAGACCGCCGGCTTCGCTGACGATGGCGGCATGGGGATCAAGCGGTGATGCCATTTCGGTCCTTCCGGTCTGGCCCGGCCGCGCGGATCGGCGCGGCCGGGCCGGTTTCTCAGCCGGCAAGCCAGGCGTTGAAGCGCTCGTTCAGTTCCGAATCGTGATCGACCCAGAAATCAAGGTTCGAACCAAGCGCATTGCCCAGGTTTTCCTCGGTCGTGGGCAGATGCGGGCCCATGGGCTGATCGGTGCCCTCGATATTGCCGACGATGGCCGCGGCCGAGCGGCGCGGCGGCCCGTAGCTGATGAATTCGGCGGCACGCGCCTGATGTTCCGGCGCGGTCGAGAAGGCGATGAACGCCAGCGCATCCTCGATATTGGGGGCACCTTTCGGGATCACCCAGCCTTCCATTTCATAGATCTGGCCGTCCCAGATGATATTGAAGGGCTTGTTTTCCTTGACCGCCGCGTCGAAGATCCGGCCGTTGAACGCATAGGCCATCGACACCTCGCCATCGGCCAGAAGCTGCGGCGGCTGCGCACCGGCTTCCCACCAGATCACGTCGCTTTTGATCGTGTCCAGCTTGGCGAAGGCGCGGTCCACGCCCTCGGGCGTGCCCAGAACCTCATAGACTTCGGCGGCGGGCACGCCATCGGCCATCAGCGCGAATTCCAGATTGAACTTCGCGCCCTTGCGCATGGTGCGCTTGCCGGGGAAGGCTTCCAGATCAAAGAAATCCGCCGGGCCGGCCGGCTTGGCATCGGCGAATTTCGTGTCGTCATAGACCTGCACCATCGAATAGACATCGGTGGCCACGAAGCAATCGGTCACACCGCCTTCGATGAAATCGGCAATGGCATCGCTGCCATCGGTCGCGGCGACAAGGATCGAGGCGTCGATTTCCTCCAACAGCCCCTCGTCACAAAGGCGCACCGCATCGGCATATTCCACCGAGGCCACGTCAGAGGTGACGTTTCCGGCCTCGACCATGGCCTTGATCGGCGTGGCGGGGTTGTCGGCATCGGCGATATTGACCGCGATGCCGGTCTCGGCGGTGAAGGGCTTGGCATAGGCTTCAAGATGCGAATTGCCGTAAGCGCCGCCCCAGGTAAGCAGGTTGACATCTGCATTGGCCGCAAAGGCCATGCTGCATAGCGCCGAAGTCAGGATCAGGGTCTTTTTCATCGATATCTCCGGTTGGGGTTGAGCCGGCACATTGGCCGTTATCATTGGGCGCGGACCCCCGCGCCGGGCCGGTTCCTTCAGACCGGATCAAGCGCGCGGGCATCCTGCGGATGCCAGCCGACGCGGATGCGATCGCCGGGGTTCAGGCGGGCCTGACCAAGCGTATTGCGGCATTTCATCACGAAATCATCCTGCCCCGCGATCTTCAGGCGCGTGCGCAGGATGTCGCCCATATAGACCACATCGACCACTTCGGCGGGCAGGGTATGGGCGCCTTCGGGCATGAGTTCGGGCTTGAATTCGATGCGTTCGGGCCGGATCGACACGGTGGTGGGCTGGCCCGGTTGCAGCAGGTTCACCGCCGTCGCATCGATCAGCTCGCCACCGGGAAGGCGCACGGTCGCGCGCTCGCCCTCAAGCGTTTCGATGGTGCCGCCAAGGGCATTGTTTTCGCCGATGAAACTGGCCACGAAGCTGTTTTCGGGGCGCTCGTAAAGGGCTGCCGGGGCAGCAAGCTGCTGGATGCGGCCATCGTTGAAAACCGCGATCCGGTCGGACATGGTCAGCGCCTCGCCCTGATCATGGGTGACGTAAACCACCGTCACACCCAGGCGTTCGTGAAGCGCCTTGATCTCGAACTGCATATGTTCGCGCAATTGCTTGTCCAAAGCACCAAGGGGTTCGTCCATCAGAACAAGCTTGGGGTCGAAGACAAGCGCGCGCGCCAGCGCGATACGCTGCTGCTGGCCACCCGAAAGCTGCGCGGGGCGGCGATTGGCGAAGGC
>JAUNTV010000100.1 GCA_030538515.1 Paracoccus sp. (in: a-proteobacteria) | reverse complement strand
GCTCAACAAAATCGCCCTCGGTGAGTGCGTGAGTGCCAACCTAATCTGTCGGATCCTCGTAAGGTCCAAGGAACCGCACCCCGTTGAAGTGGATAAGATGCGAGGGCGCTTCGGCCACCCATACTTCGGTTTCCCATGCGATTTCGGCAAGATAACGGCCCATGATGGCCCTGCTCGGGAAGGCGGTCACATAGACCAGCCCGGCCGTTGATCCTGCAAACAGCTTGGCAAGCTCAACATGGCGCTTCCCATCGACCGGGCCATGGCTGGTTACAGATTCGAGCAGCAGCAGCCAGTTACGGTCGGTGTAGTGCAAAACTACGTCAGGCATCTTGCCGTGCGAATCCACATCGACGCCTAATCCAGCCAGCAAGGGAGCATCGAAGTATCCCCACTTGTCGCCGGTATCCCCCGCGTAGACCAGCAGGCTGCCCGGCGCAAAACGTGGGGCGAAGTTCCTCGATTATGGGGCCCTGATCAGTTCGCTATGCTCGCCAGGGCTGAGCGTGATTTCCTTACCCGGTGCGATCTCTACAGGGATGCGGTTTTGCTCGCGCTCCTTGGCATAGCGGGCGACTAGCGTTTCACGCTCTGCCAGATAGCCGGTCAGGCTGTCATGCCATGCATGCGTTCCAAACGTGCGCAACAAGGCAAGGGCGGCAGGTTCGATCTGATAGACGGCCTTTGGGCTATTCACCGGTCGGTCGGGCTTGTCCGGATTGTAGACTGCAATGCCAGCATCGCAGAACTGGTGCATGGTTTGGCGGCGGAATGTCTCGCGGGTATTTGGCGCGTATTCCTTGCCATAATGCGCGCGCGCCCAATCCATGATCGGTGTGATGCCCACGAGCGGGTTTTCCGCCTCGGCCCAGGCTTTACCCGGTGTGAGATTTAGTAGCGCCAACAGCGAAAGCGCAGAACGCTCGTTTTGCTGCGCTCTCGGCAGCCCCAGAGCAATGATAATCTGCTGCGCTGCCTCAATGTGGTCATTCTGGTCGTTCATTCTATCAGGGATCCCAACTTGGCATCGATTTGGTCTTGAGTGGGCGTTCCGTGCTGCATGGCCCACTCGCCAAGCTGGATCAGGGTGTCGCGGCTAGGATATTTCATTTGTTTGAGGTCGGTTGCATTGACCTGTGTATGGCCGTTGAAGCGTCGAAAATGCTCATCAATTGCGGTCGTATTCAGAAACACAACCAAACCGCGGGCCAGCGCCTCAGGCAACCCGTGCTTGTCTTCATGAAACAGGTTCATGTGGTTCTCGAAGCCAAGTGCTGAGTGATCACCGAAGGCGGCAGGATCAACGAAGCTCGCCACCACACGTCGTTTTTCTTCCTTCGATGAAAAGCGCCGCACAACACAATAAAATCCGTTCGGGTAAAGCCACTTTTCCGTCTCGTCGTTGCGCATGATCGCGTTCGGCTTCTTAAGGCTCTTTACGGGCCAAGCGGCGCCACTCATACTCAGGTGGCCGGGGTATATGAGAGGTACAGTACCAGGCTCTGGCATGTCGCGCAGATGCGATTTAAGGCGAAAATCTACGACTGGTCCGGTCGATAGCTCGATGATGCTCTTTCCGGTCGTGGTAGGCACATGAATGAATCGCTCCGGGTCATCCGGGAACACGATTCGGTCAAATGGATGTTCGTGTGCGGCCAAGTCGGAAAAGCTGTCATCGGTGGACGTGGAAACAGTCACCGGCCCACGCCTGCCGCTGCATTCCAAGCGGATGATAATGTTTTCCTGTAGAACATCGTCATCCTTGAAAGCCTTGTTGCGTGACTCGAACAAGTGCATTTGGCGGATGGCAGCGCGCTCGAGGATGAAATCGCGGAATGGTCGATAGTATGGACCATTGCAGAAGCTACGCGGGATGATCGCCACAATCTGCCCTCCCGGCGCCGCAGTGGCCACAGCCAAGGCCACAAAAGCAGAATAGAGGTTTACCGTCTCGATGCCGACGCTGCGCAAGGCAAGCCGATGGGCTGACTGACTGCTGATCTTCTTGTAGGGTGGGTTGAGGATGGCATGCGTGTAACCTGGCGCTTGGGCCTCGTCCGCCGCCAGAGCTATGTAGTCACCTGCGATGATCCGGTGCGTAACCCCCTGATAGCCCTTCAAGTGGCGCGCGAGATGTTCGCGCAGGGACGCGTCGATTTCGTAGGCGGTCACATCCACGTTTTCGAACCCAAAACCTCCGGTTTTCCAGCGGTCGAGAAAGGCGCAGGATAAAGCCCCTAAGCCCGCGCCGGCGTCAAGCAAGCGGCAGGTCTGCAAGGTGCTTGGTGGAAACAGGGACGCCATGAAGTGCGCCACACCTGACGGCGTCATAAACTGGCCGAGTTCCGACTTGCGTGCGGGCGCGAGGCGGGGGGATACTTCGAGGCGCATACTCTCCGCAGAGTCTAATAGTCTTAGCATCGAAATCCCCCTTTTCCTTCTGATGTAACGGTTCGCGGGTGATCCGTCGAGGCATGCGATTGCGGTGAAGATGCTCACAGGGATGAGGTGGACGTGGGAAGGAACAAAAAGAGAAAACCCGGAGCGCAGAAGCGCGTCCGGGCCTAGACTCACGCCACTAGGGCGCTGTATATATGTTGGCGCAACGATCCTACCACAAATTGTTGCGCTTAACCCGCGTTGCTCTCGCAGGAAATCGGTAGCCGGTGCTTACCGCGAAGAGGTCAGGCCCGTCAACCCGTGAGCGCATTGCCTTCACGTCAGCACCTTAAGGTGCTGTAAATGGCGGATAAAATGGAAAATAGCACTGATTTGGTCAGCGCCGATGTTCAGTTGGACCTCGAACTTCGAGTGGTGGCGCAGAACGAAATAAATGGTGTTGCGATGGGGGTGCTTAACACAGGTACGCCCTTCCTGACCCTGCGCGGCCTATCGCGCATGTGCGGCGTCTCCGACTCAAACATCGTCCGTATCACGGCCGAGTGGATGGATGAAGCGCCGCGCCCTCGTGTGCAAAGGATAAAAGAGCTAATCAGAGATCAGGGTGCAGACGACGAGACGGCATTTTATGCAGTCGAAACCAACGGCGTAGTCTACCATGCCGTTCCCGACACAGTTTGCATGGCGATCTTGGAGTATTACGCGTTTGAGGCGAAGCCAACCTCCGAACAGGCGCTCAAAGCCTTCAGAGCGTTGGCGCGAAAGGGCTTTCGCGACTTCATATACGCTCAGGTGGGATACAATCCAAGTGGCTCAGTTTCAGTTGCGTGGCAACAATATCACGACCGCGTATCGCTTGTTTATGACACGGTGCCGGCTGGCTTCTTCTGCGTGTTCAAAGAAATAGCGGAAATACTGGTTACGCTTATCCAGTCGGGTGCAGATCTTGGTCAGAAATTCATCCCCGATATCAGTGTGGGCCAGGCGTGGGCAAAGCACTGGAAAGCAGATAATCTTGATGTGGTTTATGGGCAGCGGCGGCAATTTAACCACAATTACCCGAATTATTTTCCGCAGGCTCTATCCAATCCGCAATCTGCCTATTGCTATCCAGACGATGCGTTAGCGGAGTTCCGCAAATGGATGAGGGAACATTACGTTCCAACCGGAATGCCTAAATACCTTGCGACGAAGGTAAGAGCGGGCGCCATCGCGGCACCCGCGGCTACGTCGGCAGTTGAGGCGTTCAAAGGCCGTCAGTTGCCGACTTCAATCTAAGGAAGCCATTTAGCTATTCACCGTGCCCGCTCATGCGGGCACGGTTGATTATCTGCAGACCTGTGCCTGCCGTCGCATAACGTGATAGTCTGCCAGCATCCCCTCGATCACCGCACCCGGCGGCAGTGCCTCGACCTCAGCCGCCGCGCGTTGCTGCTGCGCAGCGGAATACTCGACCACGGGCGGGTAGGCGTGATGGTCAGAAATCTCCCCCGCGCATCCGGTCAACAAGGTCGTCGCGGTCCCGAGGGCGATCAGCCCCGGCTTCCAGCATCCGGCGTAGCGCATCATTGGTCCTTTCGGTGTTTTCGAGACGCTCGGCCGGCCTTCTCGCCGGTGCGCCGCGCATGAACAGAAGGATAGCGGCGGCGAGCGCCAGCCAAGGCAAGGCGCGCCGCCACCAGGCCGCGAGAGCGACGATCACCGCCGCCCCCGCTTCCAGTCATCGATCCGGGCGTAGATCGTGACCGCGATCCCGGCGAGGGCGATGGCGATGAACAGCCAGCGTAGCGTGTCGAGATAGGGGATCAGCGGCTGGATCGCGCCTTGGGCATGGCCCAGCGATTCCTGCACCGCTTCGACGCCCGCCGCCGCGACGGTCGCTGCACCGGCTGCCCCGCTGCCTTTGAGGGTGCGGCTGTCGGCCAGATGCTCGAGCGCGGGAGGCGCGTCAGGAGCGAAGGGGGACGTCCGCTGCGGGAACGGATCGCCCCAGACCCGCGCCGGGCCGGTGTCGATATGGACGAAGTTCGATCGCGGATAGGTGCCGATCCCGACGAACCCGGCGCGGCGCGCGGCGGCGATGAAGGCGGCCGGATCGTGGTTCGCCATCGAGATATCGACCGCTGAGGTGCTTCGACTGCGGCGCGCCGCCGACGCGACGGTTATGTTCCGCGCTGCGATAGGCCGAATTGACGATCATCGGCTTGTCCAGCGTCACGCGCAGTTCCTGAAGCCGATCGAGGGCGTCCTCGTTGACCAGCAGTTTGCCGGTGCCGCGACATGCGATTTCGGCCGGGCTGAAATTCGGCCAATGCCATCGGCCGCGCGGCACATTCCGCCAGTGCTGATAGAAGGTCATGTGGTCTCCATACGAAAAAGCCCCGCCAGAGGCGGGGCGTTGCGGGTCATGATGGCTGGTGGCGTCAGGGACGGTTACGGTGATCGATCACCTTGGCGACGAGGCGCTTGATATCGGTGCGGACCTCTCGCAGCATTTCGTTCTGTTCCCGCCGTGCTTCCAGCGCGGCCTTGCGGTCGGATTCGATCAACCGCTCGAGGCGTTCGATATCGCGCAGTGCGGACTTGCTGGATCCCTCGAGCCTGACCAGCCATGTCACGACAGCGATCAGCGAGGTGATCTCGATCCACCATTGTTTCAGATCTTCCATCATGAAATCACCTCGCCCATTTTCCTGCTCTCAACCTGCGCCGGCCATGGGCCGTTTACGCCAGCGCAATCCCATATTTGCCCGTCAACGCCGCCCGGATCGTGCTGATCGGCGCGTCCATCGTAGGCTGGCCATCTGAGCGGAGGGCAACCACGTCGCCCAGCAGCCCTTGCCAGTAAGGCGTGGATCCCGCAGGCGTGCATCCGTGCGCGCGAACACCACGGTCGGCACGATGGTCGCATCGCCCTGCACCGAAACCGCCCGGCCGGCGCGAACGAACCGCACGGAGTGATGGCGGGCAAGCACCCCGTCGGGCCGGTAGACGAGGCCCGATATTTTGCAACTGTCGATCATGCCGGCCTCATCAGGTTGGCGGGTTGCAGAACAGGTAATGGGCAGCGATGCGCACGGCGCCGCCGGTGAAGTTCGCCCCATTGGCGGTCAGAACGATGGGCGTGTCGGCATAGCGGGCCTCGGGGCCGACCACGCCGATATTGGTCGATCCGACCGCCACGCCGAGGCTGCCGCCGAATTTGGACGGCTGACCGGCGATACCGCAGTCGTAGGAGGTCGCGCCGGTGATCGCGGTGACGGTGCGGCACGAGACCCCGAGAACGATGGCGCGGTTCGGGATCACGATGGTCGAGGTGCGGCTCGCGCCGGAAAGGCCCGCCAGAAGCTGCTCGGCGACGGCGATGCCGGTGCCGCCGTTATTCGGCGCGCGCGCGACCGTGACGGACGCCGATTGCGCAATGGACCCCAGCGCGTTGGCGACCGGCACCCATGCCGAACCGTCCCAGACGATGGCGGCGGATTCGTCCACCACCCAGGCCAGCCATCCGGCGGCGGGGAGGATGCGCATCCACGCCCCGTCGATCCAATAGGCCACGCTGCCGTCCCATCCGGTCCATGCGCCGGTTGCTCCGCTGGCGACGATAAAGCGCGATCCCTCATCCACGACTCCCGGCGGCGCGGTGCGAAAACGATCGAGGACGGATAGCTGGACGATCCCGTCAAGCAGGCGCAGCGCCTCGTTATAGATCACATGCTTCTGCGCCTGCGCGGCCATGATGTATGGCAGTGCAAGATGCACCGTGTTTTCTGACATTGCGGGTTCTCCTATTTCAGAAATGCAGCCTGACGGCAGGCGCGGCGCCCGCGCCGAACGCCTGCCCGATCTGGGCGATGCGGATATCGAGTGTCGCGCCCGGTCCCAGCGGCGCGCCCCAATCGGCGGTCTGCGCGGCGGTGGTGTAGAGCGCGCTGGTGGTCGCAGCAGTCAAGGATCGCTTGACAACTGCCCCGTCGAGAATGTCGACGCGCCAGGACTCGCCCGCCTCGGACATAGGGACTTCGACCGCGTTCCAGTTATCGGCGGCAAGCGATCGATCGCGGCGTGTCCATCGGATCGCAAGATCGCCCGGCGCCCGCGCTCGCCGCCATGGCTGCTCGACATGGACCGGCGCGCAGGGGCGAAGTCCGACGCCGCGCGGGGTAAAGGTCCGCGCCAGATAGCTGTCATCGCTGACCGGCTTGCTGGCCGGGCCGACCCGCCAGTTCCACGGCATGCCCAGATCGGCCTCGCCCACGGGAAGCTGCGCCAGCGCCGTGTCCAGCACCACCACCCGCGCGCCGGTTGGCACCATTGGCGCCATGTCGGCATCGGTGCCCCGCTGGCCGCGCAGAAGACGCGACAGGCGGTAACGACCCGGTGCCAGCAGTTCGGCATGGCCGAATTGCAGGATCTCCCAGGCCCCGCCCGGCTGCTCGACCGCCAGTGTGTTCTCGCCCAGAAACAGCCGCGCGTCTGTCACGCTTTCCAGCGTTCCGTTCAGCAGGTCCACATAGACCGAGTTTCCGAAATCGAAACGAGATGTCGGGCCGGCATAGAGATCGGCTGTCAGTTCCCCCATACGCGCCCGGCCGCTGAAGCTGGTCAGCAATTCGAAGCCCGATGCCTCCGGGCTGCGATAGACCGCCATCTGTCCCGCGAGCAGCGGATGATGGGGGACATGATCCTCTCTCAGTTGCGGCAGGTCGAGGAACTCGGCCAGCGGCACCCCGAACACCACCGGCCGCGCCAGCGTGGCGGATCGCGGGCTGCCGGGCGGCAGGTCGTAGGTGTCGCGGTCCTGCCGGATGGCTTCGATGCCGCGCGCCTCGGCGTCGGAGACCGAGAGGATCCGCATTTCAGCGAGGCGCCCGTTATGATCGAGCCGGATCACGTCGCCCGGATCGAGCGCCAGGCGCGACGGCGGCAGAACGAAACTGCCGGTTTCGCGCCCGTTCCATGCCTCCATCAGCGCGCGGCGGCAACGCCGGTCGGCTTCCTCGGGCGGCACCGCCATGGGGAAGCTGTCCGACGACACGCGGCTGGCTTCGACCGTGATGCGCCGGGACTCGACCGTAATTCCGTCGTAATCCTCATCCGCCCGCGCCACCTGCCATTTCAGGGCCTGCGGCAGTTCGGTTTCCTGTCCCCGGATCAGCTCCATCACATCGCCCTGCGACCCGCCGACCATCCCGTCGGGATGGACGGTCGCGACCGGCGCGCGCCCGCGCATCACGAACCTGATTCGCCCCTGGCTCTCGACCGCATCAAACCCGAAATGCCGGGCCAGCATGGTGATCGAGGTTCGAGGTGCTTCCAGCGCCGAGATCACATAGCCATCGACCGAACCGGACAGGCCCGAGACGTCGATCCATGCGTTCGGCATGCCAGCACGGCGGCAGAGGTGGCGCACCAGCGCCGCCAGCGAGACCGCGCCCAGCCGCCCGGTCAGCCAGTGGCCGAGCCGCCAGTTCTCGCCGTCAGCCCAGACGCCCGAGAGTTCGGGAAAGAACGGATAGGGACGGGCGTCCCATGTCCATGCCGCACATTGCGACACATCGACCATGCGCCCGCCATAGACCGTCGAGACCGGGTTATTCGCCGCCTCGCCCCAGAACAGATAGGTGGCTTCCAGATAGGCCCGCTGTATCGCGTCGTTCCGCCAGCCCCGCGAGAAGTAGGGGAAGAAGGCTTCCGACGACTTCGGATCATGAAACACATTCGGCTGGTTCGGCCCGCGATCCACGGCGGGACAGCCGAGTTCGGTGAAGACGATGGGTTTCGACTGCGGCACCCATGCGGTCGGCGATCCGGCCTCGACCCCGCCGGGGCGGTTGCGGTGCTGGTTCGACCACCATGCGCGGATAGCCGAGCAGTTCCGAGTACAGCAGCGGCTGTTCCGCGCTCAACGTGGATGCCGCGAAGGGCATGCGGGTGTAACCGCTGGTCGGAGGGGTGCCGTAAACAGTCTCGAACGCGGCCGCAAGCTGCGACCGCGCGCCTTGTGCGCGAGCCATGGGGTGTCCTTTCGATTTCGGGTTAAGCCAGCGGATCGTTGCTGGTGCAATGCAGGGTATGGCCTCTTCACCGAGATCGCCGCCTGGAAGCTGCGCTTTTTCGTGCCGGTCGATGCAAGTGGCATCCCCGTGCTGG
>JAUNTV010000099.1 GCA_030538515.1 Paracoccus sp. (in: a-proteobacteria) | reverse complement strand
GACGGGTTCGTCAAGCGCCTCGGACCCGGATATCCTTTACGATTTCCTGCGCAGCCAGGATATCGTGGCCACCATCGACGAAAAGCTTGATCTGGCGGGAAAATTCTCGGCCGTCCATGCCGTCGACCCGGTGTTCGGCTATAATGGCGACGGCGCGCTGGAGGATCTGACCCGCTACTGGCGCCGTCAGGTCAGGGTCGATTACGACAGCGCCAGCAAGCTGATCACGCTGACGGTGATGGCCTTCACGCCCGAGGATGCGCTGGAAATCGCCGAGGCCACATTCGACGAATCCAGCCGCACCATCAACCGGCTCTCGGATATCGCGCGCGACGATGCCACGCGCTTTTCGCGCGGCGAGCTGGAAAGGGCGCAGGACAATCTGACCGGCGCGCGTCAGGCGATGACCGCCTTTCGCATGCGCACCCAGATCGTCGACCCCGAGGCAGATCTGGCCGGCCAGATGACCGTGCTGAACATGCTGCAATCACAGCTGGTCGAAGCATTGGTGGCGCTGGACATGCTGCGCGAAACCGCGCGCGAGGATGACACCCGCGTCATTCAGGGGCAACGCCGCATCGATGCGATTCAAGCCCAGATCAACACCGAACGCGCCAAGTTCGGCGAGACCGGTGAAGGGCCGAATGGCGAAAGCTATGCCGAGCTGGTCGCCGAATACGAAGAACTCGCCGCTGACATGCAATTCGCCGAAACCACCTATCGCGCGGCGCAGGCCTCTTACGAGGCCGCATTGGCCGAAGGCCAGCGCCAGTCGCGTTATCTCGCGGCCCATATCGCGCCCCGGCTGGCTGAATCATCGCGCCTGCCAAACCGCCCGCTGCTGGTGCTGAAAGCCTTCGCCATCCTGCTGCTTGGCTGGGGCGTGCTGGTGCTGTTTTACTACAGCATGCGCGACCGCCGCTAACGCCCGCCCGAAACCCCGGCCTGCGGCTTCTTCTGTCCATAAATATCCATATCCGGGCCTTGCTACCGTCAGGGCGGCGGCGGCAAGGCCCGGCCCTTCAATCGCGTCCCCCCGAGGGGCGGCGCGTCCGGGATATGGATATTTATGGACAGAAGAAGCCCGCGAGGGGGTTTTCCCATGCGCCTAATCGTCGTTGATATCGGCGGCCTGAATATTGCGGTGATGGGCGCGGATGGCTTCTTCCAGGTCCTCGTAATAGGTGATCCGGCCGTTTTCCAGAACCGCGCCCGCCGTGCACATGCGTCGCACAAGCGCCATGGAATGGCTGATGAACACCGCCCCCGATTCCTTCATGCGTTCCTTGAACAGAAACTCGCTTTTCTCGCGGAAGGCGGCATCGCCCACGGCCGAGACCTCATCGACCAGATAGGTGTCGAATTTCAGCCCCATATTGATGCCGAACATCAACCGGGAGCGCATGCCCGACGAATAGGTCCGCACCGGCAGATAGAATTTCTCGCCCAGTTCGGCGAAATCCTCGACGAAGGCTTTCAGCGAATCGGTATCGGCGCCGTAGATGCGGGCGATGAATCTGGTGTTCTGCGCCCCGCTCATGAACGGGTGAAGCTGCGTGGCAAGCCCGATCGGAAACGAGACATGCCCGTCGCTCAGCACCCGGCCCGCATTGGGGATCAGCGCCCCGGCCATGATTTGCAGCAATGTCGATTTCCCCGCCCCGTTGCGCCCCAGAAGCGCCACCGATGTCTGACTGGGAAAGACCGCGTTCAGATCCCTGAACACGATGTTCTTGACATGGCGCGAGTAGAAGATCTTGGTGACGTTTTCCAGAACGATCATTTGCGGTCCCGGATTGCGTAGAAGGTCAGGAACAGGACCGACCAGAGCGTGAAGCCGCCGATCGTCACGATCAGAAGCGTCGGCCAGAATTGCGGGAAAGATCGCACCGTGGCGGCGGTGCCGCCGGTCACACTGGTCAGGAACACCTTGCTGGATTCAAGTTCGCGCTTGTAATGGATGATCGATTGTTCGGCCATGCGCAGCGACATGCCCGATAAGGTCACCTCGGTCATCAGCGGCTGATATCCGGCGATCATGGTGGTGATCTCATCGGCGCTGGCAAGGTAATCGGCGCTGGCGGCGGGGTCGTTGAGATATGTCCCGACTGCCCTGATCCGGTCGCTGGAACGCTGCGCAAGGCGGCCGCCGGGGCCAAGTGTGGCCTCGGTCTGGGCGATCAGCACCTCTTCGGTTGCCTGCATGGAGCGCAGGAAATCGCGAAAGCGGCTGTTCAGCCCGATCAGAAGCTGCGGGTCGATGGCCAGGTTTTGCAGCCGGAACTGCTTGAGGGCCTCGCGGTCGGCTGCATCCTGACGGCGCAGGTCGGCGACGCGCCGTTCGGCCTCGTCAAGGGCTGCGGTCAGGGTCGCGGTGCGGGTCAGGTTCAGCCTGCGCTCGGCCTCAAGCCGGATGGTTTGCAAAAGCCGGTCGGCGGCATCCTGTTCGGGCGCGGTCACGGTGATGCGGATGATCCGGTCACGCGAGCCCAGATTGACCGACACCATATTGCGCCAGAAGGCATAGCCCTGTTCGACCGGGGCATCGGCGCGATAGCGCGCCGGCAGATAGGGCACCACCAGATCATCGGGCCAGATCGCGACCAGATCGATCCGGTCGCGGATGGTGCGGAAGAAATCCTCGCTCTGGATCATCTGGCGCAGGATGGCGGCTTCCTCGGCGCCGCCGCCACTGCTCAGCGCGCTGCGCAGGGCCGTGCTGCGCGAGCCGCCGCCAAGCACGCCAAGCGATTGCGCCTGCACCGTGACCGAGGCCGTGACCTGGCGCAGCGAGCCCGCGAAGTTCCACGACACCCATGCCGCCAGCGCCGAGGGGATCGCCACGATCACCAGAAAGGCCGCGATCAGAACGACATGGCGCAAGCGCAGCCGGGCGGGCACGACATCATCGAATTCGAAATGCGGCGCGGGCGGTGCAGGCTGGGGCGGCGCGGGCTTGGGCGCAGGCGGCTTGGACGGCGCGGCAGCATCCGGCTTCAGCGCGGCAGGCTTTTGCGGCGCGGTGGTATCAGGCGTGGTCGGGCGGGCGCTTTCGGTCATGTGTCCAGCAACTCACGCGCGAAAATCTTCATCCCCGCCAGGCCGATAAAGCTGCTGCCAAGCGCCAGCAGCAACGGGTAGCCCAGATCGGTGTAGCTGCCGACATAATCGATGTAGAACGCCTCGCGCATGCGGCCGGTGATATGGACAAGCGGGTTCCACAGCAGCCATTCGCCATAGGGGCGCGGCAGGCTTTCCACCAGGATGATGACCCCCGAAAGCAGCACCAGCGGCCTGCTGACGAAGCTCCACACCATTTCCCAAAGCGGGAATTTCGTCTTGATCGCGCAATTCATGACGCCGATGCCGAAGCCCAGCAATGCCGCCACCCCGAAGGCTTGCAGGATCTGGAGGATGTGAAAGGTGGTGTTGGTGTCGTAAACCCGCAGGATCACCACGAAAACGATCGCCGAGATCGCCGCCTGCGTCATCACCGCCATCAGGAATTTCGCGACGAGCACATCGAAAATCGTCACCCTCGGGAAATTCAGCAGGTTGCGCGAGGCCCGGATCGAATGCTCGACCCGCGCGCAGGTGTTGCGGAACATGAAGAAGGGCAGCAGGCCGGTGGCGTAGAAGATGGCGAAATTCTCACCCAGGGGCGGCGTGCGAAACCCCGCCGAGAAGATATAGGCCAGCCCGATGATCCCGATCACCGGCGTCAGCACCGACCAGAGATACCCCCCCGCCGTATCGCCGTTCGAGGTGGTCAGCTCGCGCAGGCTCAGCGCTACCACCGTGCGCAGCGTGGCGAAGCGCGGCAGCATGCGCCCGCTGGCGGCGGTCCGGACGGGGCGCAACGCACCCATGCGCCCGGTCAGCGCGCCCGCGGCGGGGATGCGCCCGGGCGCTGATGGGGCCGTGCTGCCTGTCGCCTCGCTCATCTGTCTGACCCGCGCCCTTTCAATCGCGGGAACTTAAAGCGGCGCGCGCCCCGCGTCAAAGGGCTGGCGGGGCGGGGCCGCCAAATTCGTCGTGAGCGGCGCGCGATGGACGCCCCCGCGCGGCTGCGCTAGTAAGCGGTGTTGGCCGACAGGACAGATGGCAGGGCAGCCCAGGAAAACAATGATCGACAGCAACGCCAGCAACGATCACGCCATGCCCATGACGGGCGCGGGGACACGGTTCATGATCGTGGCGCAGGCGCGCTCGGGTTCGACGTTTTTGCGTGAATTGCTGAACGCTCAGCCCGATATCACCTGCCACGGAGAGGTGTTCAGCCGCGCCTGGATCGACCGGCTCTGCCACAGGCCCGGCCAGCCCGCCACAAGCGCCGAGGATATCCGCGCCCTGCTGCCCGCCCGTGACGCCGATCCGCTGGCGTTCATGGCCAGCCATGTCATGGCCTTCGACAGCGCGGCGGTGGGCTTCAAGATCATCTCCGAGGATCTGATCGACCCGCGCTTCTGGGACGCGCTGACCGGTTATGCGCAGGATCACGGGCTTCGCGTGATCCATCTGCGCCGCCTTAATGATCTGGCCGCGCTGGCATCGCGCAAGCGGATGGGCCGCTTCGGCATCAGCCACAGCGACCGCGCGCACCATCCCGATCAGGACGCGCAGGCGCGCCTTGTCATCACCGGGGGCGAGTTGAAGCGCTACCGCGAAAGGCAGGCGATGCTGGCGGGGCGCGTCGATGCGGCCTTCCCCGGCGCGCTTCAGGCCCGTTACGAGACGCTGGCCGATGATTTCCCCGGTATCCTTGCCGCGCTGGGCCTGCCCGGGCCGCGCCCCTTCACCGCGCCCCTGCGGAAGATGGCCCCGCCTGATCTGGCTGACCTGATCGAGAACTACCCCGAACTTCGCCGGTTCGACCGCCCGCCCCAGCCCGTCTGGTAGACCGCGCCCCCAATGCCCCATGTCAGCACCGGATAGACCCATGAGCACACGCGACGCCATCCTGATCGTTCTGGGCATGCACCGCAGCGGCACCTCTTTTCTGACCGATTGCACCGAGGCTTTGGGCTTCGTGCTGCCCGGCGACCGCTCTGGCCCGGCGCCCGACAATCCCAAGGGCCATTTCGAGCCTCGCGCCATCGTCGATCTGAACGATGCCACGCTTGCGCATGAGGGCGCGGTCTGGGCGCGCGTCGCGCCCGTCAGCACCATGCCCGCGCCGCAGGACATGGCCACCGCCATCACCGCCAGCTTCGGCGATGCCCCCCGTATCGTGATCAAGGACCCAAGGATGAGCCTGATGATGGCCGGCTGGCGGCCCTTTCTGGAAAGCCTCGGGCGGGTCGGGGTGCTGATTTCATTGCGTCATCCCGCCGAAACCGCGGCCTCATTGGCGCGCCGGGACGCCATCGCGCCCGATCTGGCCTATCTGATCTGGATCGGCCACACCCTTGCCGCGCTGGCGGGAAGCGAGGGGATGGCGCGCGCCCTCGTGCTTTTTCCGCAATGGACCGAAGCCGCCCCGGACACGCTGGCCCGCATCGCCCGCGTGGCCGGCGTCGATCTGCCGACCCGCGCGGCCCAGGCGGTCGAGGCCCGCTTCCAGCAAAGCGCCGTTCACGGCGGGCGGCATCTGCGCGCCGCCGATCCCGCGATCAATGCGCTGGCGGATGGGCTTTTTGCCTTCCTCGCCCGTCATGCGCAGGATGGCACCATGCCCGATGCCGCCGATCTGGCGCCGTTTCACGCAGAGTTCACGGCGGTCTCGGCCAGTGCCGCGGCGCTGGAAGGGTATCTGGCCACGCGCATGCGGCAGCTTCAGGCCGATGCCGCCGCGCGCCTTGCTGACGGGGTGTCCCTTCAGCAGCAGGTGGCCGAGACCCGCGATGAACGCAACCGCGTCGTTCTGGCGCTGGAGACGCAGCGCGATGCGGCAGAGGCGCAGCTTATGCAGGCGCAGGACCAGCTTGCCGGCATGGACGCGCAGCGTCACCAGATGCAGCACCTGCTGGAGGCCGAGCGCCGCACCGTGCTCAAGCCGCTTTATCGCAACCTGCACCGCGCGGGCGGGGCGCTTTTGCGGCGCATCCTGCCGCAATCGGCCTTCGAGCGGCTGAAGCGCGCCCTGCCCTATCCCGGCGCGATCCCGACCAGCCTGGCCTATGCGCCGCTGCGCGCGCCCTCGGGTCGGGTCCGCGACCTGAACGATCTGGCCCCCGCCGCGCCGGGCAAGCCCGATATTTTCGTCCTTTCGATCATCAACTGGGATTTCCGCACGCAAAGGCCACAACATCTTGCGGCGGAACTGGCGCGCGCCGGTCATCGGGTCTTCTATATCGAGATGGAGACCGACCCCGGCCCCGGCTCTGCCCGCGAGGTCGCGCCCGGCACTCACGTGCTGCGCCTGCCCGGCGCGGGGCTGGCCGGGGTAAAGCCCTATGCCGGCCGGGTCGCGGCGCGGGCGGTCCGGGCATGGGTCGATCATTTCCACGCGCTTTGCGATCAGATCGGCGTGACGCGGCGCGCCCATCTGATCGTGCAGCACCCCTATTGGTGGCATTTCGCGCGCCATCTTTCGGCGCAATATCAGATCACCTTCGATTGCATGGATGAGATCGCGGGGTTTTCCAACACCGATCAGGCGATCCTTGCGCTGGAAGAAGACATGATCGCACGGGCCGATCACATGGTGGTCTCGTCGCAGTATCTCTTTGATAAATATTCGTCTTCGCGCCCGGTGACACTGATCCGCAATGGCGCGGATGTCAGCCATTTCATCCGCGACGGGGATGATCCGGCGCTGCCGGGCTTTCTGCAGGGCAAGCTGCGCGAGGGCGCGATCCGGGTGGGCTATGTGGGCGCGATCGCCGAATGGTTCGACACCGACCTGATCGAATCCATTGCCCTTGAGAACCCCGATTTCGACATCCATCTTTGCGGGGCCGTCAGCGCCGAGCCCCCGGCGCGGCTGGCGGCGCTGCCCAATGTCACGCTGCATGGCGAAATCGCTTACGCCGATGTGCCGGGCTTTCTGATGGCGATGGATGTGCTGACCATCCCTTTCCAGCTTCTGCCCATCATCAAGGCCTGCGATCCGGTCAAGTTCTACGAATATTCCGCCATGCGAAAGCCCACCGTCTCGACCGCGCTGCCGGAACTGGCGCGGGCGGGCGATCTTGTCACCATCGCCAGCGATGCGTCCGGTTTCGCGGCGGGCATCCGCGCTGCCGCCGCCAGCGCGCATGATCCCGCGCGCGCCGGGGCGTTGCGCCGCTATGCGCTGGACAACACATGGTCGGACCGCGCGGGCGTGCTTCTGGATGTGATGGAACAGGCGGCGACGGTCTCGGTCGTGGTGCTGGCTTACGGACCGGCGGATCTGACGCTGGCCTGCCTGCATTCGCTGACCGGCCAGAATGAAAGCTACCCCGCGCTTGAGGTGATCGTGGTCGATAACGGCCCAGCGGGGGCCGAACGCGACAGGCTTCGCGCGCGCGCCGCCAGTGATGCCCGCATCCGGCTGATCGAGAATGAGGAAAACCTTGGCTTCGCGGGCGGCAACAATATCGGCATTCAGGCAGCGACGGGCGATTATGTGCTGCTTCTGAACAATGACACCTATGTCCCCCCCGGCGCCATCGCGGCCATGGTGCGCCATCTTGAACGAAACCCCGACCTTGGGATCATCGGCCCCCTGACCAATAATATCGGCAATGAAGCCCGGATCGACGTCAGCTATGCCGATATGCCCGCGATGGAGATCGCCGCGCGCGACCTGACCACCGGCTATCGCGGCATCTGGACGGATATGCCCGTCGCCGCCTATTTCTGCGCCATGTTCCGGCGCGCCGATCTGGCGCGTATCGGCGATCTGCCAACGGTTTACGGGCGCGGCATGTTCGAGGACGACGACCATTGCGCCAGTTTCCGCGCCTTCGGGCTGGATATCGGGCTGGCCGAGGATGCTTTCGTGCATCATCATCTTTCGGCGACGTTCTCGGCGGTGCCCTCGGCCGAGAAGCAGGCGCTGTTCGAAGCCAATCGCGCGATCTTCGAATCCCGTTGGGGTGCCTGGGTGCCCCATCGCTACCGCATGACGCGGCCAGCCCCCAGCCTGCCGGAGCGGACATGAGAACGGTTCTGGTTCATTATCACATCTACAAGAATTCGGGCACCTCGTTCGAGCAGGTGCTGGATGAAAGCTTCGGCCCCGCGCATGAGCGGTTCGACGGCCCCTATCCCTTCTTCATCATCCATCAGGACCAGCTTGACCTGATCATCCGCCGCCGGGTGCAGGCGGTGGCCTTTTCCTCGCATCAGGTGCTTCTGCCGCAGCCATCGGCGGTGGATTACCGCGTCATCGCCGCCACATTCCTGCGCCATCCGGTGCTGCGGCTTGGCTCGATCTATCGTTACAAGCGCGGCTCGGGCGATGGCAGCATGACGGCGGAACTGGCATCCGCGCATGATTTCGCGGGCTGGCTGCGGGAAAGCTTCCGCCACCCTACCGAGTTGACGCAGATATCCAACGCCCAGACCCGCTATTTCGCCGGCAGCTACGGCCGCCCGGCACAGCCCGAGGCCCGACCCGAGGGGCTGCTTTATGATCTG
>JAUNTV010000098.1 GCA_030538515.1 Paracoccus sp. (in: a-proteobacteria) | reverse complement strand
GGCCATCTGGTCCGAGACCCGCATATAGGGGTTCAGCGAGGTCATCGGGTCCTGAAAGACCATGGCGATATGTTCGGCGCGGATCCTGTTGATCACCCTGGGCGGGGCGTTCAGGATTTCGCGCCCGTCAAAGCGCACGCTGCCGGTCGCGCGCCCGTTCCTTGCCAGAAGCCCCATGATCGAAAAGGCAAGCTGCGACTTGCCGGAACCGGATTCGCCCACGATGCCAAGCGTCTCGCCGCGTTCCAGCACCAATGAGATGCCGTTGACGGCATGCACCGCGCCGTCGTTGGTGTCGAAGCTGACCCGCAGGTCGGTGACGTCAAGAAGCGCCATCTCAGCGGTCCTTCGGATCAAGGGCGTCACGCAGCCCGTCGCCGATGAAGAAAAAGGCGAAAAGCGTGATGCAGAAGAAAAACAGCGGGAAGGCAAGCTGCCAGAGCGTGCCGTAAGTCATCGTGCGCGCGCCTTCCGCGATCAGCGCCCCCCATGAGGTCTGCGGTTCCTGCACGCCAAGCCCGAGGAATGAGATGAAGCTTTCCGTCAGGATCATCAGCGGCACCAGCAGCGTCGCATAAACCGCGACCACGCCCAGAAGATTGGGCACGATATGGCGCAGCACGATCTTCCAGCCGGGAACGCCGGTGGCGCGGGCGGCCTCGATGAATTCGCGGTTCTTCAGCGTCAGGGTCTGGCCGCGCACGATACGGCTCATATCCAGCCAGGAAATCAGCCCGATGCCCAGAAACAGCATGGCAAGCGAGCGTTCGAAAGCCACCAGCAGCAAGATCAGCACGAACATATAGGGGATCGACATCAGGATATCGACAAGCCGCATCATCACCTGATCGGTGCGCCCGCCCACATAGCCCGCGGTCGCGCCGTAAAGCGTGCCTGCGATCACCGCGATGCTGGCCCCGACCACGCCGACCATAAGGCTGATCTGCGTGCCCTGCACGGTGCGCGCGAAAAGGTCGCGCCCCAGGTCATCGGTGCCGAAATAATGCCCGTTGGCAAGCGAGGGCGCGCCCAGGTCGCGGACTTGTCCCATGATGCTGAAATCCATGTCCTGATTGGACCAGACCGCGAAGTAATTGCCGAAAACCGCGAAAAGCGTGACCAGAATCAGCACGACCAGCCCGCCCATCGCGGCCTTGTTGCGCGCGAAGCGCCTGCGGGCATCGGCCCATGGGCTGCGCCCGCGCACCTCTGCCTCGGTCATGCGGTCAGCCAGCGCCGTCATTCTGGGGTGTGGGGTCAGCATGGCTCAATACCGGATTTTCGGGTCGATCCATGCGTAAAGCACGTCGACGACAAGATTGAAGAAGATGGTCAGCGCGCCCATCAGGATCGTTACCCCCATCATCACCGCGTAATCGCGGTTGAGCGCGGAATCGACAAAAGACTTCCCGATCCCCCCGGTCGAGAAATAGATGTCGATCACCACCGAGCCGGTGATCATCGACACGAAAACCGGGCCGAGATAGCTGATCACCGGCAAAAGCGCGGGCTTGAGCGCATGGCGCAGCACCACGCGGTGCTCGGGCAGGCCCTTGGCGCGGGCGGTGCGGATATGGTTGGAGCCGAGCACCTCCAGCATGGAGGACCGCGTGATCCGCGCGATCGAGGCCATATAGCTGGTGCCAAGCGCGATCACCGGCATGACCCAATAGGCGGGGTTGTTGAAGCTCCACCCGCCGCCGGGCAGCCAGCCGAACCACAGCGTCATCACCAGAACGAGGATCGGGGCCATCACGAAATTGGGCAGCACCTGCGCCCCGATGCTGACGCCAACGGCCAGATAATCCAGCCAGCTGTTGTGCCGGATCGCGGCCATGATCCCCAGCACCATGCCGATCACCGTGGCCAGCAGAAAGGCCAGTATCCCGTAGGTCAGCGTCACCGGGAAGCCATTGGCGATGATGTCATTCACCGAACGGTCGGGATAGACGAAGCTTGGCCCGAAATCGAAATGAAAGATGATCCCCTTGAGATAGCTCAGCAGTTGAACGATGATCGGCTGATCCAGCCCGTATTTCGCATTCAGATTGGCCAGCACCGCCGGGGGCAGGGGGCGTTCGCTGGTGAAGGGGCCGCCGGGGGCGAATTTCATCAGCAGGAACGAGGCGATGATCAGCACAAGAAGCGTCGGGATCGCTACCGCAAGACGTCGCAGGATGTAACCGGGCATCTGGCTGCGCCTTTCATGATTTAATCGGTTTTACAGAAATCATTGCCGGAAGGGGCACCCCCTTCCGGCGTGTTCGGGCTGCGCGGCGCCGCCTATTCAGCTGTGCGATACATGTCCTTGGCATACCAGCTTTGCATCACGTTCTCCATCGGGACGCCTTTCAGCGTGGACTTGAACATTTGCGGTCTGGAATAGTGATAGGTCGGCGCGATAGGCAGTTCTTCGGTCAGGATTTTTTCGGCCTGCGTGTAAAGCGCCTGCGGATCGTCGGCGGTCGCGGAATCGGCCAGGATCTGGTCATAGGCGGCATTGCTGAACTTGCCGGCGTTATAGCCATCGGTGCGGAAGAAATCGAGGAAGCTCGACGCCTCGTTATAATCCGCGCACCAGGCATAGCGCGCGACTTCGAAATCCTGCGCGTTCAGGCGGTCGATATGCACGGTCCATTCGTAATTCGCCAGCGTCACATTCACGCCAAGCGCGCGCCAGAACTGCTGGACGGCCACCGCCAGTTTCCGGTGATCCTCGCTGGTGTTATACTGAATGGTCAGGTTCAGCGGGTTCGAGGGGCCGTAACCGGCCTCTTCCAGCAGGCTTCTGGCCTCGGCCAGACGGTCGGGCTGGGTCATCGCGCTCATCGGGACCTCGGGGGGCTCGAAACCCTCGATCGCCCAATGCGTCCAGGTATAGGCCGGCATTTGTCCACCTTGCAGGATCTGGTCGACGATCACGTCGCGGTCGATGGCCAGAGCCAGCGCGCGGCGCACGCGCACGTCCTTCAACGCTTCGGGGCCCTTGTCGGACAGGTTGAACAGATAGCCGTAGGAACAGGCCCAGGGCGCGCTATGGGTCTGGTCGGGATATTCGGCCAGCAGGCGCGGATATTGCCCGGCGGGCAGGGTGTTGAACCAGTCGAGTTCGCCCGCAAGGTAACGGGTCAGCGCGATATTCTGGTCATTCACGGTGGTAAAGGTCACGCTTTCCAGAATGGTGTGCTCGTTGTCCCAGTAATTCGGGTTGCGCTCCGCCGTGGCCTGCACGCCCAGATCATGGCTTTTCAGAACGTAAGCGCCATTGCTGACCATATTGCCCGGCCGCGTCCAGGCGTCGCCATGCTGTTCGATCACCTTCTGAGGGGTGGGATAGGTGGTGGCATGGGCCAGCGTTTTCAGGAAATAGGGCGTGGGCTTGGTCAGTGACACCACCAGCGTGTGATCATCGGGCGCGGTAACGCCAAGGGTTTCGGGCGCGGCCTCGCCGGCGATGATCTGGCTGGCGTTTTCAAGGTTCATCAACTCCATGAACCACGCGTAATCCGAAGCCGTCTCGGGGGTGACGGCACGCTGCCAGGCATAGACGAAATCATGCGCCGTCACCGGATCGCCATTGGACCAGTTGGACGCGCGCAGCTTGAACGTATAGGTCAGGTCGTCCTCGCTGATCTCATAGCTTTCGGCCACGCCGGGCACCATCGAGCCGTCGGGCGCCTCGTTCAGAAGCCCCTCGAACAGCTGGCGAATCATGTCCGAATCCTCGCGCGAACTGGTCAGCTGCGGATCAAGCGATTTGAACGCATCGAGAATCCAGTAATTCAGCGTCTGGTTGTCGGCCAGCACATCGCCCTCGGCCACGGTGGCGGCTGCGGCGGGCAGGGCCAGGGCCATGCTCAGCGTCGTCGTCATCAGAAATCGTTTCATCGGGTATCCTCCCCTGAAAATGGTGTCTCTGCGGGCGCGATGGTCGCGCCGGAATGGGCCAAGGTTAGGTATTTTGCAAGGCGGCACAAGTCCCGTTGCAAGGCCGCGACGCAGCGGCGCGGCCGAGGGTTTCGCCTTCTGCGTGTTCAAATCCACATTTCCCCGCCCCGCCCGCATAAGACCGTTCGTCCCGTTCGGGCGCGTTGGGGCTTTGATCCGGGGGCGTGGCGCGATAAGACAGCGCGTGAGCAAAAGACGCGCCGCCGTGAGAATGAGCAGCGCGGAAAAAACGGGGAGGAGACCCTCATGACAGGCCTTTTGGCCCTTACGCGTGTCATCGACCGCATGAATTCGCTGATCGGCAGATCGGTTGCATGGCTGATCCTGCTGGCCGTTCTGGTCAGCGCGGGCAATGCCGTGGTGCGCAAGCTGTTCAATATCTCATCGAATATGTGGCTGGAATTGCAGTGGTATCTTTACGGGGCGGCCTTCATGCTGGCGGCGGCCTATACGCTGCTGGAAAAGGAACATATCCGCATCGACATCATCTATGGCGGGCTTTCGCGGCGCACGCAGCTTCGCATCGACATGTTCGGGCATCTGCTGCTGATGATGCCCTTCGTCATCCTGATGTGCTGGAAGCTCTGGCCGTGGTTCATGCAAAGCTATCGCAGCGGCGAGATATCGACCAATGCCGGCGGGCTGATTCTGTGGCCGGGCAAGATCATGCTGGTCATCGGCTTTCTGCTTCTGGCGCTTCAGGGCCTGTCCGAGATCATCAAGACCTGGGCGATCCTGCGGGGCGATCTGCCCGATGACGGCTATCAGGAAACCGAGATGCTGCACGCAGCCGAGGCCAGCGGTCATCCCGAACTCTTCGACGTGACGAAGGAGCCGCGCAAATGATCGAACTCATCGCGCATAACCTTGCACCGATCATGTTCGTGTCGATGGTGCTGTTTTTGCTTCTTGGCTATCCCATCGCCTTCGCGCTGGCGGCCAACGGGCTGCTTTTCTACGTCATCGGCGTGTTTCTGACCCCGTTTGCGGGCGGCGAGATCAACCTGACGTGGAACCTCATCAATTCGCTGCCGCTGCGCTTATGGGGGATCATGCAGAATGATCTTTTCCTGGCCATTCCCTTCTTCACCTTCATGGGCATCCTGCTGGAGAAATCCGGCATGGCCGAGGATCTTCTGGACACCATCGGCCAGCTTTTCGGCCCGGTGCGCGGCGGGCTTTCCTATGCGGTCATTCTGGTCGGCGCGCTGCTGGCGGCGACGACCGGGGTGGTTGCGGCATCGATCATCGCCATGGGGCTGATCTCGTTGCCGATCATGCTGCGCTATAATTACGACCCGCGGATCTCGGCGGGGGCGATCGCGGCCTCGGGCACGCTGGCGCAGATCATGCCGCCTTCGCTGGTGCTGATCGTTCTGGCCGATCAGCTTGGGCGCTCGGTGGGGGACATGTATCGCGGGGCTTTGGTGCCGGCACTGATCCTGACCGGGGTTTACCTTGCCTATATCGCGCTGATCTCGGTCATCCGGCCCCAGACCATGCCCGCCCTGCCGCCCGAGGCGCGCACGCTCGGCACCGGTTACGGATCACTTCTGGTGACGCTCGGGCTGGCGGTTCTCGCCTGCTTCGGGATCAGGATGTGGTTCATCGGCATGGGGATCGCCTCGGCCGGGGTCTGGGCGGTGGTCGCCACGGTGGCGCTTCTGATGGTGATGGCGACGCTTGACCGGATGCTGAAGCTGAACCTGCTTTCGCCACTGGCGCGCGCGGTGATCATCGTGCTGATCCCGCCTCTGGGCCTTGTCTTTCTGGTGCTCGGCACGATCTTTCTGGGCATCGCCACGCCGACCGAGGGCGGCGCCATGGGCGCGGTCGGTGCCCTTTTGCTGGCGGCGTTCAAGGGACGGCTCAGCTACGCGGTGGTCAATGGCGCGCTGATCTCGACGACCAAACTGGCATCCTTCGTGATGTTCATCCTGATCGGTGCCACGGTGTTCTCGCTGACCTTCTACGCGATCAACGGGCAGATCTGGGTCAAGGATCTGCTGGTCTCGCTGCCCGGCGGGCAGTTGGGCTTCCTGATCATGGTGGCGTTTCTGGTGTTCATCCTGGGCTTCTTCCTGGATTTCTTCGAGATCGCCTTCGTCATCGTGCCGCTTCTGGTGCCCGCGGCCATCGCGCTTGAGGTCGACATGATCTGGTTCGGGGTGCTGCTGGCGATGGTGCTGCAAACCTCGTTCCTGACGCCCCCGGTGGGCTTCGCACTGTTCTATCTGCGCTCGGTCGCGGCGCGGAAGGATTATACCGATGCAGTGACAGGCAAGCGGATCAAGGCGATCCGAACCGCCGATATCTATCGCGGTGGCGTGCAGTTCATCATCCTGCAAATCATCATGATCGGGGTGATCATCGCCTTCCCGCAACTGGTGCGCCGCGATACCGGCCCGGTGGTCGATATCACCAATATGCGCATCGAGATCCCGATGGGCGGCAATGGCGGGCTGGGGGGCGGCTTTGGCGGCTTCGGGCTTGGCGCGCCGCTTGGCACACCGGCCGCGCCGCCTGCCGGCACCGATGCCGAACCCGGCAGCGCCCCGCCGCCGCCCGCATCGGGCGGGGGGCTGAACCCGCTTGGCGGGCCACCGCCGGGGCTTGCGCCACCGTCGAACTGAGACCGAACCGGAACGGGGGGCCACGCCCCCCGTTTTCATTCGCACCGATCTGCGGCAGGATCACATCAGCCCGTCCATTACGAAAGGAAGCAGACCATGCGCCCCGCGTCCCTGATTGCCGCTGCCCTTGCCCTGTCGATCCTGCCCCATCCGGGCAGCGCCGAAACATTTGCCTGCTATCGGCGCAGCTATTCGGCCGAGCATCTGGCCCGGAACCCGCAGCAACAGGTCCGCGAGATCCGCGCCACCTATTACCTTGAGCATGGCCAGCCGCTCTATAATATCCGCGTCCTTTTCCGCGATGACGTGCGTGCCTTTGATGCCTTTACCTATTGCGAGGAAGCGTCAGGTGGGTTGCTCTGCATGATCGAATGCGATGGCGGCCTGGTCCATGTCACGCGTGAGGGCGACGGGCCGCTGCGTCTGATGACGGATTATCTGCGTGCCGAAACCAGTGAGACCATGGCCTACGATAACAGCAGGGGGGGCTGTAGCGATCTGGTCACCCGCGCGATCAATGATCTGGATGCTCAGGGCGCGCTGAAGCGCACGACCTTCCTGCTTACCCCCCGCCGGGACGAGGAATGCAGAGACCCGGCCTAGCAGGTTTCTGGCAGGGTGCCATCGGGCAGGGCGGGGCAGGACGACAGGTCGCTGGCGGCAAGTGCTGCCGCGCGGCGGCGCAGCGCCTCGGCCCGGCGGGCGAGTTCCGCATCACCCGCCGATCCTTCGGCCGTGATCCGGGCCGAGGATTGGTGCAGCCCGGCCCCGGCCGCGGCCAGATCTGCCGCCACCTGATCGGGGCTGGTCGCGGCAATACCGGCATGTCCGGGGATCGCGGGCTCGGCCAGCAGGCGGTCGGTGGGCATCAGCCGGGGATAATCGGTCGCGTGATCGCTGCATGCCGCCAGCACCAGAAGCAGGCTCAGGCCGGGCAGGGCGCGAAACGACATGAGCACTCCCCTTCACTGGATGGCTGGTACCCGAGGTCGGACTCGAACCGACATGATTTGCATCGGCGGATTTTGAATCCGCTGCGTCTACCATTCCGCCACTCGGGCCTGTCCGGCAGCCATAGCCGCCGGCGCGGGGATGGGCAAGGGGGTGCCTGCCCCTTGCCGCCCGAGATATTACCGCTTGCCGGCAAGCGCCGCGATGCGGGCACCATAGTGACGCGCGGCGGCCTCATCGCCCTTGGCCAGCGGCTCGGCCGGGGCGTCGGCGCGTTTGATCGCCGCCAGAGCCGAGAAATTGCCCGTCCAGTTGATATCGTCGGGCGTCTTGTCCAGGGCGCTGTTCGGCTGAAGGCCAAGGCTGACCCAAAGCTGCCCGTGCTGACCGGCCAGCGTCTGGAAATAGTTCAGCGTCTCGCCCTTGTCACCGATGGTCGAAGCCGAGACGGTGAACCCGCCCGCCAGCTTGTCCAGCCATTTGCGTTCGAACCACGCCTTGGACGAGGCATCGGCGAAGCGTTTGAACTGCCATGCCGGGCCGCCCATATAGGTCGGGCTGCCGTAGACGATGGCATCCGCGCCTTCCAGAGTGGCCCAGTCGGCATCCGTGATCTCGCCCGATTCGGAGATGCGGATGACATCGACCTCTGCGCCTGCCTCGCGCGCGCCTGCGGCGACGGCCTCGGCTGCGAAAACGGTATGGCCGTAGCCGCTGAAATAGACGATTGCGATCTTGCTCATGGTGGTGCCTTTCCTTTCGATCTGAAGGGTGTAAACTACAGTCGCTTTCAAATGAAAAGTAGTTACCGAAAGGAAAGCAAGTGGCCAGGGATACAGAAAAGCACGATCACCCGGCCTGTCCGGTCGAAAATCTTTTCGCGGTGGTGGCCGGGCAGTGGACGCCCTATCTGATTCTGACCCTTGCGACGCAGGGGCCACAGCGGTTCGGCGCGCTCATGCGGCATATGCCGCGCATCTCGACCAAGGTGCTGACCGACCGGCTGCGCCTGCTGACGCGCGCGGGGCTGGTGCATCGCGAACAGGCCGCGACGATCCCGCCGCAGGTGACCTATTCGCTGACCGCGC
>JAUNTV010000097.1 GCA_030538515.1 Paracoccus sp. (in: a-proteobacteria) | reverse complement strand
TCGCGCCATCTGGCCGAACCCTATCTGGAAATCCACCCCGCCGATGCGGAACGGCTGGGGCTGGGGCCTGCCGCGCTGGCGTCCGTGACCAGCCCGTCCGGCCGCGCGATCCTGCGGGTTCTGATCAGTGACCGGGTGGCACAGGGCCACCCCTTCGCGCCGATGCACTGGACCGGGAACAGCGCGCCCTCGGGCCGGGTCGATGCCCTGGTGTCGGGGCTGGCTGACCCGGTGTCCGGCCAGCCCGCCAGCAAATCGACGCCCGTGGCGATCACGCCCTTCACCGCAGCGTGGTATGGGTTTGCAATCAGCACAAGGGACGCCACGCCCGATTGCGCCTATTGGGCAAAGGCCCCGGTTCCGGGCGGCTTTCGGCTGGAACTGGCCGGTGACAGCGCGCCCAAGGACTGGCCAGCCTGGGCGGCGCACATTCTGGGCGGCGCACCCACGGCCCAGATCGCCGATCCGGCGCGCGGCATGTGGCGCTTTGGCCGGATGGAGGCGGGCCGGGTTCTGGGGGCGCTTTACATCGCGCCCGCGCCGATCCTGCTGGCGCGTGACTACTTGGCGGAACTTCTGGGAAGTGAGTGCCCGACCCTGCTTGCCGGTCGCCCCGCCGCCGATCAACCCGACCCCGGCCCGACGATCTGCGCCTGCCTGAACATCGGGCTGAACACGATTCTCGGCGCGATCAGCGGGCAGCGCCTGATCTCGGTCGCCGCATTGGGAAAGGCCATCGGGGCGGGCACCAATTGCGGCTCCTGCCGGCCCGAGCTGGCGCGGTTGCTGCAAGCAGACAAGGGAACCGGTCAGACAGAACGGAAACAGGGCCTTCCGATCCGGCCCTGAACCGTGTCGCGAAAAGTTTCGCGGGGCGCTGATCACCGGGGACATCCGATGTGCAGGATGATCAGCCTGACGCCCCGGCTACAGCGTCCTGCCAACCTCGCGCAATGCGGCGATCGCCGGGGCCTTGGGCAGCCAGATCCTGTCGAATTCGGCGATCAGTTCGGCGGTGTTGTCAAGGCTCACATCCACCACATTGATCCCGTCATTCCTGAAATTCTCGACCAGAACCGGCTCATTGACGACGGTTGCGTCAATCTGCTTGTCCAGTTCCTCACGCGTGAGCCGGGTGATGAGATCACGTTCGGCTTCCGGCACCGCCTGCCAGGTCCGGCCCGAGACCAGGGCAACGCAGGGCATGAACAGCGCGTTCAGGCGAAGCATGGTTTTCGACACTTTGTCAAAGCGTTGGTTCCATGAGAAATCCAGATCCGCCTCCAGCCCGTCCACCTGCCCGTTGGCCATCGCGTCGAAGACCTGCGGGGTGGGGATCGGGGTCGGCGCGGCACCCAGAAGCTGATAGAAATCCCGATAGGCCGGGGTCGTGTTGATCCGCAGCTTCATGCCCTTGAGATCGCCGATCCCGCTGGTTTCCCTGGCCGTAAAGACCGAACGCAGCGTCGTGATCCCATAGGCCAGCCCGATCGTTCCTGTCTCGGGCGGAAGCACGTCAAGCAGCGCCAGCGCCTCGGGCGTGCGCACCAAAGCCGCCACCTTCTCGGTCGTGGGCACCAGCCACGGGGCATTGATCGCTGCAATCGCAGGCACGCGCGACCCCAGTTCGGCGGTCATGATCCAGCCCATATCCAGCGCGCCCGACTGCATCTGCTGTAGCATCGCGCCTTCGTTACCAAGCTGGTTCGACGGAAAGACCTGAACCGATGCGCGACCGCCGGTTTCATCCGACAGGCGCTTGCCCATCGCCTCGGCGGCAAGGTTCCAGGGATGGCCGGGCGGCGTGGTGATGCCGAGCCGATAGATTTTCGCATCCTGTGCCCGCAGGATCGCGGGCGCCGAAACTGTCAGCGCAGCCCCGGCAGAGGCGGTGGTCAGGAACAGTCGGCGGGATAGTGTCATCTTGTCTCTCCTGTTGGCGGGATTGTTAGGAAAAGAAAGTCGAAAGCGACGGCATCACCGACAGCAGCACAAGGATCGCGCAGCTGATCAGAAAGAAGGGCAAGGTGACGATGAACATCTTGCCCGGCTTCGCGCCGGTCACGGCGGATGCGATGAAGAAATTAAGCCCGACCGGGGGCGACAGGAAGCCAAGGACAAGGTTGATCACGGCGACCACGCCGAAATGAACCGGGTCGATGCCATAGACTTCCGTGGCGATGGGCAGCAGGATCGGAACGGTCATGATAAGCCCCGGCGCGCCGTCGATGACCGTGCCGATGACCAGCAGGATGACATTCACCATCAGCATGAAGGTGATCGGATCTTTTGCGATCGTCTGGATCCATGCCGCCACGCGCTGCGGGACCATGCCGTAGACAAGCACCCATGAAAACACGTTCGCGGCGGCGATCAGAAACAGGATGCCCGCAGACAGGACCCCGGCTTTCATGAACATGCCCGGCAGTTGCGAGAGCCGCAGATCACCGGTGACAAGGCGGCCCACGGCGATTGCGGCGATCACGCCCATCGCGGCGGCCTCGGTCGGGTTGGCAAGCCCGGTGAGGATCGAGCCGACGATGATCAGCGGGATCAGCAGCGTGGGCGCGGCGCGCAGGCAGATCACGACACGATCCCGGAAGGGCAGCGCCGGCCCGCGCGGATAATTGTAGATGTAGCCCATACAGGCGATCACGATGCAGAAGGCAACGGTCAGCATGATGCCCGGAATGATCCCGGCTGCCAGCATGGTCCCCACCGGCACCTGCGCGATCACGCTGTAGACGACGAACATGATCGAGGGCGGAATGATCGGCCCCAGCATCCCGGCATAGGCGGTCAGCCCTGCGGCGAAGGTCTTGTCATAGCCCGCGCGCTCCATCTCGGGGACGACCATCTGCGACATGAGCGCGACCTGAGCCGCCGCCGATCCAAGGATTGATGCCACGAACATATTCGCCAGCAGGTTCACATAGGCCAGCCCGCCCTTCAACGCGCCCACGAAGGCCATGGCCATATTGATGATACGCTGCGTGATGCCCCCGCCGTTCATGACCTCGCCGATAAGGATGAACAGCGGGATGGCGATCAGGCCGTAATTGTCCAGCCCACCGAACATCTGCGTCGGGAATGAGGTGAAAAGGACCGTGTTGCCGCCATGCCAGATATAGGCCACAGCCGTCAGGCACAGCACGACCGAGATCGGCAGGCCGATCAGCATCAGCACGGCGAATGCGCCCAGACTGAACATTACAAAGCCTCCTCGGCGGAAACCAGGCGCATCTGTTCGCGCCTTCGGGCAAGGCCGGTGTCCTCAAGCAGATTTGCCGCCGCGTGCAGCGTCAGCGTGACGCTGAACAGCGGCAGCACGAGATTGACCAGCCAGGTCGGCCATTCCAGTGTCTGGGTGCGTTCCGTGTAAAGGAAGTTGAAGCTTGCCCCCGCGAAGCCGCGCGCATCGAACCCGTGGCTGGCGATGCCGACGGGATCAAGCCAGTTCCAGCACATCACCATCAGCCCGACGGCAAAGGCAAAGACGCCCGCCGATGCGAGCGCGCGCAGCCGCGCGCGCCACTGTGATGACAGCGCATCGCCAAGCAGTGTCACCGCGAAGTCGATGCGGATACGGGTCATGACGGATGCCCCGATGAAACCCAGCCAGACCATGGCCAGAATAGACGCCTCGTCGATCCAGTAGATCGGCGATTTCATCGCGCGGGTCCCCACATTCAGCAGGATCAGCGACAAAAGCAGCAGCATCAGCAGGCCTGTGGCATATTTTTCGATGTTCAGGACATGCTGGGAAATGCCCGTGATGCGGTTTCCCCAAGCCGTCCCCGATACAGTCACTGGTGGAGGCGTCACCCTGGCTTCCCTTTTGCATACAACGTGAATACAATAGGTATGCAAGACATGTGCCTGTCAAGCGATTATCGGCGCCGTGACAGGTTTTCAGCCTTTGCCCGGATCAAAGATGGTCATGAGGGGTCCAACCCGCGTTGACCCCGCTCGTGTAATCCGGGGCCCGGCGGGCCCGGGGGGGCGCGCCCCCGCGCCGCCCCGGTTACTTCGGCGCGCAGGCATTCACGGCGATCATATACAGGCTTGTGGCCGCAGTGATGAACAGCCGGTTGCCGCGCGGGCCACCGAAGCAAAGGTTCGACACGATCTCGGGCACCAGGATTTTTCCCAGAAGCGTGCCCTCGGGCGCGAAGACATGGATGCCATCGGCAGCCGACGACCAGATATTGCCCGCAGAATCCGCGCGGATACCGTCGGGCAGGCCCGCGTCGATCACGGCGAAATCGCGGCCTGAGGCGACGGTTCTTCCGTCCTCGGAAACCTTGTAGACGCGGATTGCCGGGGGCACGGTCTCATCATGGCTGGCCCCGGATTCCGCCACATACAAAAGCCGCTCATCAGGTGAAAAGCACAGCCCGTTCGGCTGGGTCATGTCGGTGACGACCGCGGCCGGCGCGCCACCGCCGGGGGGCAGGCGATAGACGTAGCTGCCGCTTTGCTCAGGCTCGGCGCGGTAGCCTTCCAGATCGGACAGAATCCCATAGGTCGGGTCGGTGAACCAGATGCTTCCATCGCGCCGCACCACGACATCATTGGGGGAATTCAGCCGCCGCCCGTCATGGTGGCTGGCCAGCACCGTGACCTGCCCGTCATGCTCGATGCGCCGCAGGCAGCGCGACCCGTGATGGCATGTGACCAGCCGGCCTTCGGGGTCGCGCGTATTGCCATTGGCATAATCGGAATCATGGCGGAACACGCTGCATCCCGCGCCTTCCGTCCAACGCATCATCCGCCCGGCCGGAATGTCCGAGAAAAGCAGCATCCCGAAGGCGGGAAACCAGACCGGGCCTTCGGGCCATTCGAAGCCGCCCCCAAGCTTTTGCAGCCGGGCATTGGGGTGGATCAACGCACGAAAACGCTTGTCATGCGTCTCGTAGAACCGGGAAACTTCGGTCACAGGCTGGCCCTTCTTCCGCTGGCCACCGTGACGATGGCGACGATGATAAACCCGGTCAGCAGCAGGCGAAGCCCCGCGCCGAAACCGTAGGAGTTGAGCATGGCGACGATCAGATACATGAACAGCGCGCCCGCCCAGATCCCCGGCACATTGGAATTGCCGCCCGCGATGGACGAGCCGCCGATCACCGTCACGGCAATCGACATCAGCAGGAACTCGGTCCCCATGTTCAGCGCCGCCCCGCCCGAGAAACAGGCCAGCAGAAAGCCGGTCAGCCCGGCAAGGGTCGCACAAAGGATATAGGTGCGCGCCATGACGCCCGCGACCGGCACGCCCGCCAGCCGCGCGGCGCGCGCGTTCTGCCCGATCGCCGAGACGCGCCGCCCATAGGGTGCGCGGTTCAGCAGGAACCAGATGATCACGCTGACCGCCAGCGCCGACCACGCCAGATTGGGAATGCCCAAGGGGCCAGACCCGGTGGTGAAATCGGCCAGCACCTGCGGCGGCTTGATGCGCAGGCCGCGATTCGACCAGATCGCCAGCGACTGATAGATGAAGCTGGCCGACAGCGTGGCGACGATGGGCGGAATGCGAAACAGCCGGATCAGGGTGAAATTCACTGCCCCCGCCGCCGCGCCGACAGCCAGCGCCAGCGCAAGCCCGGCCATCACGGTCAGCGCCACCGGCCCGGTCATGGCCCCCATCAGCTTCAGCGACAGGGTGGCGGCCAGCGTCATCGTGGCCGGGATCGAAAGATCGACATTGCCCGGCCCCATGGTGATCACCAGCATCTGCCCCATGCCGGTCAGAACCGAGAAACTGGCGAAGGTCAGCGTGGCGACCAGAAGCGCGGCCGGCCCTCCGCCCTGCCCCGACAGCGCGGCGGTTGCGGCGAAGGCGGCGAAGGCCGCGATCCATGCCCAGAACCAGGGCGCGTGATACAATCGGCTGAGCGTTTCGGTCATGACCGCCCCTCTACCCGGCGCACCAGCAGCCGTGCCGCCAGCACGATCAGCAGGATCACGCCCTGCGCGCCGATCTGCCAGTCCGGCGACAGGCGCAGAAACGACAGGAAGCTGCCCGCCAGCGTCAGTGTCAGCGCCCCGATCACCGCGCCCACGGGCGAGACCCGCCCGCCGGTGAACTCGCCACCGCCAAGGATCACACCTGCAATCGACAAAAGCGTATAGCGCAGCGCGATATTGGCATCGCCCGAGGTCGTCAGCCCGATCAGCGCCAGCCCCGCCAGCACCGCGAACAGGCCCGCCAGCCCGTAAGCCAGCGCGCGCAGCAGGATCGGCGAATGCCCCGCCCTGACAAGCGCGCGCGGATTGCCCCCCAGCCCGCGCAGCCGCACCCCAAGGGCCGAGCGCATGACCAGCAGATGCGCCACGACCGCGATCAGGACACTGGCGATAATCGCCATCGGCACCATGGGCGGGCGCGATTTCATGATGGCGATGATCCAGCCGGGCGCGGTCCCCCCCGGCGAGGGCAGGATCAGCACCGCCGCCCCCGCCCAGATGAAGGACATCCCCAGCGTCACCACGATCGAGGGCAGCCCGCGCCATTCGATCAGCGCACCCATCGCCGCATAGGCAAGCACGCAGCCCGCCAGCATGGCCACACCCAGAACCGGCTGACCGGGCAGGATCGCGGCACCGATACAGGCCACAAGGCTGACAAAGGCGCCCATCGACAGATCGATATCATTGACCATGATGATCAGCATCTGCGCCACTGTCGCCAGCGCGATCGGCACCGCCAGATTGAACAGAAGATTGACGCCGGTATAGCTCATGGCGCGGGGCTGAAGCCAGAACACCGCCGTGATCAGCAGCGCCAGCGAGATCACGGGCAGAAGAAGCCGCAGGTTGATCCGGCCAGTCATGCGGCGTGATCCCCGAATTCGAACGATGCGGCAAGGATGTTTTCTTCGGTGATCGCATCGCCTTCAAGCTCGGCCGAGATCGTGCCGTCGCGGAAAACATAAACGCGGTCGCAATTGCCGATCTCGTCCATCTCGGTCGAATACCACAAAAAGGTGCGCCCGGCGTCGGCTTCGCGGCGGATCATGGCGTAAACCTCGGATTTGGTGCCGACATCGACGCCGCGCATCGGGTCGTCCATGACGATCACCTCGGCGGGCGTGGCAAGGGCGCGGGCGAACAGCACCTTTTGCTGATTGCCGCCCGACAGCGACAGAAGCGGGTTGCCCAGATCTGGGCTGCGGATATCGATGCGCCGCTTCCAGTCCTGCGCCAGCGCGGTCTCGGCCTTGCGGTCGATCATGCCGCGCCCGACCAGCCCGGACAAGGCCGCAAGCGACAGGTTCCAGCGGATCGACCAGCCCGGCATCACCCCGTCGCGCCGGCGATCCCCGGCGACGAAGGCGGCTTTCGGGCGGGCACGGGCGCGCCAGTCGGTGCCAGAGGCCAGGAAATAACGCGCCAGCGCCTCGGCCTGACCATGACCGGCCAGCCCCGCCAGCCCGACGATTTCACCACGGCGCGCGGTTATCCCCTCGGGCGTGGTCAGGATGGGGGCGGCGTCTTTCAGCGCGCTTCGGGTGCTGCGCGCGCCACCCGGCGCGGCGGCATCGTGGCCCTGGGCGACATGCCCCATCAGGTCAACCAGTCTTTGGCGGTCCAGATCGCCGGCAGGCCGGTCCGCGATCTTGCGGCCATCCTTCATCACCACGATCCGGCTTGCGACCGAGAAGACCTCGCCCAGCATATGGGTGATGAAGATCACCGCGCCGCCTTCGGCGCAGAAGCGGGCCACATGCGCCAGAAGCTGCGCGGATATGCTGGCATCAAGGGATGATGTCGGCTCGTCCAGCACCACCAGCCGCACCGGCGCCGGGCCCTGCGCGAAACCGACCGCGATTTCGATCATCTGCTGCTCGGCAAGGGTCATATCCCCGACCAGTTGATCCGGGCGCAGGTGATGGCCCGGAAAGATATCGTCCAATGCCGCCTGAATGCGGGACGCGGCCAGCCGCCGCCAGCCCCGGCCGCGAAGATCGGGCTGGGTGATCTGCAGGTTTTCCAGCGCGGTCAGGTTCAGACACAGCGTGCCTTCCTGCGAGACGGCACGGATGCCGGCCTCTGCCGGGCCTGCGCCGCCCGCCCGGATCACCTGACCGCCGCTTGGCTTCAGAAGGCCGGTCACAAGGTTCACCAGGGTCGATTTGCCCGCGCCATTATGGCCGACAAGCCCGATACATTCGCCCGCGCGGATATCCAGATCGACATCCGCCAGCGCCTGCAACGCACCGAAACTGCGCGAGGCGGATACAAGCGTGACGACCGGGGCATCACCTGCCCCGGCCTGCGGTTGAACGCGCCCGCCCATCACTCGCCGGCGATCAACGCCTTGGCGTCGTCAAGCGTGTAATCAACATTGGTCACGCCACCATCCGGCGTATTCGCAAGGGCTTCGTCCAGACCGGCCTGATCGACCGACAGGAACGGCACGGTCAGTTCCTTCGGAACCTCGGCACCGTCCAGAATCTGCTGCGCGACCCAGAAGGCCAGCGTCGAGACCCCCGGCGCGATCGAGGTCGAGACGGTTTCATAACCATTGGCGTCGCGCTGCTCGGCCCACCATTGCAGTTCATCGTGACGGTTGCCCATGATGATGATCGGTGTCGGGCGACCGGCGGCGGCGAAGGCCTGCGCGGCACCGTAGCCATCGCCGCCCTGCGTGACCACGCCCGCGATCTCGGGCAACGAGGGCAGGATTCCCGCCACCGCCTTTTGCGCCACATCC
>JAUNTV010000096.1:4179-8755 GCA_030538515.1 Paracoccus sp. (in: a-proteobacteria) | reverse complement strand
CTGGACCTGCTGAACCGGGTGCGCGACGACGTGGGCGACGCCGGCAAGATCGAGAACATGCCCAAGCTGGAAGGCCGGCAGATGGTGATGATGATCGCGCCGAAATAAGGCCGGTCAGAATGCAGACGGGGCCGCCTTCGGGCGGCCTTTTTCAACGAAGGTGATGCCCCGATGACGCCCGAGATCCTGATTCGGAAAACCGATGACGCCGACCCCGCGCTGCCGCTTCCGGCTTATGAGACGCCGGGTGCCGCAGGGGCCGATCTGCGCGCCGATCTGGCCGGGGGAGAGGTCACGCTGGCCCCCTTGCAGCGCGCGCTGATCCCCACCGGGCTGAAAATGCAGATCCCTCCGGGTTATGAGGTGCAGATCCGTGCGCGATCCGGCGCGGCACTGCGCGACGGGCTGGCCATGGTCAACGGGGTCGGAACGATCGACAGCGACTATCGCGGGCCGGTGGGCGTGATCGCGGTGAACCTGTCGGATCGGGCATTGGTGATCCGACACGGCGACCGGGTGGCGCAGATGATCGTGGCCCCCGTGGTGCAGGCGCGCTTTTCGCTTGCGGATACGCTGGATGAGACCGCGCGCGGCGCGGGCGGCTTCGGCTCGACCGGGCGGGGCTAGGGCATGGCGCTGCTGCTGCCGATCGGGCTGATCAGCATCGCCGCCACCGCCTGGCTTATGGGCTGGGGCTTTCTGCGCGTCATCGGCTTTCTGTTTCTGATCTGGCTGGCCGTGCTGGTGGCGATGCTGGCCGCGCCCGCCGCCGAGGTCCGCGCTTTCAGTGGCATCGATGTGCAGGCATGGCTGATCGGCGGTGCGGTTCTGGCGCTCGTCCTTGGCTATGGCACGCTTGTGCGCGGCATCCGGCAGCGGGTCGCGCTGCAGTGGGGCGATGACCCGCAGGCGTCAAAAGGCGCGCCCATGCCAGCCCCCGCATCCGCGCCGCCGCCCGCCGCCAGCGATGAAGACGCGCTGGAGCGCTATTCCCGCCACATCCTTCTGCGCGAGATCGGCGGCCCCGGTCAGGCGAAGCTGCGTGCAGGTCGCGTGCTGATCGTGGGCGTGGGCGGGCTTGGCGCGCCGGCCTCGCTTTATCTGGCAGGGGCGGGGGTCGGCCATATCGCGCTGATCGACCCCGATACCGTCAGCCTGTCGAACCTGCAACGCCAGATCATCTTTCGCAGCAGCGATGCCGGCCGCCCCAAGGGCCTTGCCGCCGCCGAGGCGCTGCGCGCGCTGAACCCGCTGATCACGGTCGATGCGATGCGCGGCCAGATCACGCCCGGTGACGAGGCGCTGATCGAAGGCTTCGATCTGGTCCTTGACGGCACCGATCATTTTGCCGCCCGCGCCGCCGTCAATGCCGCCTGCGTGGCGGCGGGCGTGCCGCTGATCGCGGGCGCGATCTCGCAATGGGAGGGGCAGCTGACCACCTATGACCCCGCCTCGGGCGGTCCCTGCATGGCCTGCATCTTCCCCGATCCGCCGCCGCCCGGCGCGGCCCTTCCCTGCGCCGAAGCCGGTGTGGCCGGCCCCTTGCCCGGCGTCATCGGCACCATGATGGCGCTTGAGGCGGTGAAGCACCTGACCGGGGCGGGAACCGGCCTGACCGGGCAGATGCTGCTTTTTGACGGGCTTTACGGCGAAAGCCGCAGGATCGCCATCACGCGCCGGCCCGGCTGCCCGGTCTGTTCGGGGCTGGAAGCGCGCCCGCGCGAGGCATAGATATCCCGCCAAAGGAGATATCTCATGAACCGCGAACTGACCGACTGGACCGGCGATTTCGGATTGCCGCGTTTCGACCTGATAAGCGATGATGATTTCGCCCCCGCAATGCGCGATGCGCTGGCGCAGGCCGATGCCGCGGTCGAGGCCATCGCCGCCAATCCCGCGCCCCCCACATTCGCCAATACCGTCGCCGCCCTGGAAACCGCCGAGGAGCCGCTGAACAATCTCTGCGCGGTGTTCTATACGCTGACCGGCGTGGCCTCGACCCCCGCGCGTGAAGCGCTCAGCCGCGAATTCGCACCCCTTCTGGCCGCGCATGCCAGCAAGACCGGTATGGACAAGCGCCTTTACGACCGCGTGGCGCAGGTCTGGGAGACGGCCGATCAACTGCCGCCCGAGGACCGGCGCATCACCGAACTGGCGCTGCGGGGCTTCCGGCGCGCCGGTGCCGCGCTTGCCGGCGATGCGCGTGCGCGTATGGCCGATATCCGCCAGCGTCTGGCCGTGCTTTATACCCGGTTCGGCCAGAACGTGCTGGCGGATGAACGCGATTTCAGCCTGCCAATCCCCGCTGACGGGCTGGCCGGCCTGCCGGGCTGGCTGCTGGATTCCATGCGCGCAGCCGCGGATGAGCGCGGGCTTTCCGGGCAGGTGGTCACGCTGAACCGCTCCCTGATCGTGCCCTTTCTGGAAAATGCCGAAAGCCGCGATCTGCGCGAAGCGGCCTGGCGGGCATGGGTCGCGCGCGGCTCGGGCAGGGGGGCGGGCGGTGCGGAAACCGATAACCGCGCCATCACCGCCGAGATCCTCGCGCTGCGTCATGAACGCGCGCAACTGCTGGGTTACGCCGATTTCGCCGCCTACAAGCTTGAGCCAGAGATGGCCGGCAGCGCCGCGCGGGTGCGCGCGCTTCTGTCCGAGGTCTGGACCGCCGCCAAAAGCCGCGCCGAGGCCGACGGCGCATCGCTTCAGGCGATGATGCAGCAAGACGGCGTGAACGGGGTGCTCGCGCCATGGGACTGGCGTTTCTACGGCGCGCGCAAGCGGCGGGCGGAACATGCCTTCGACGAGGCCGCGGTGAAACCCTATCTGACGCTCGACGCCATGCAGGCGGCGGTGTTCGACGTGGCCAACCGCCTGTTCCGGCTGGAGTTTCAGCCCGTTACGGCACCGCTCTGGTCGCCAGAGGTGCGGGCCTGGCGCGTCACCCGCGACGGGCGCGAGATGGCGATCTTTCTGGGCGATTACTTCGCGCGGCCCGGCAAGCGTTCGGGCGCGTGGTGCGGGGCACTGCGCCCCCAGCACAGGATCGGGGCCGGTCAGCGCGCCATCGTCACCAATGTCTGCAATTTCACCCCGCCCGCCAGCCCCGGCGCGCCGGCGTTTCTGTCATGGGACGATGCACGCACGCTGTTTCACGAATTCGGCCATGCGCTGCACCATATCCTGTCGGATGTGCACTGGCCCTCGATCTCGGGGACGTCGGTGGCGCGCGATTTCGTGGAATTGCCAAGCCAGCTTTACGAACACTGGCTGGAACAGCCCGAGGTTCTCGACCGCCACGCCCGCCATGCCGAAACCGGCGCGGCCCTGCCCGCCGATCTGCGAGACCGCATGATCGCGGCGGGCAATGCCGATCAGGGGTTCTCGACGATGGAATATCTGGCCAGTGCGCTTGTCGATCTGGACTTCCATGAAGGCCCGCCCCCGGCTGACCCGATGGCGCGCCAGGCCGAGCTTCTGACCGGGCTTGGCCTGCCGGAAGCCATCCCCATGCGCCATGCCACCCCGCATTTCGCCCATGTCTTTTCGGGGGACGGCTATTCGGCGGGCTATTATTCATATCTCTGGTCCGAGGTGATGGACGCCGATGCCTTCGAAGCCTTCCGTGAGGCCGGCGATATCTTCGACCCCGAGACGGCGCGCAGGCTGGAAGAACAGATCCTCTCGCGTGGCGGATCGGCACCCGCCGACCGGCTCTGGCTGAATTTCCGGGAACGAATGCCGGGGGTTACGCCTTTGTTGAGGGGGCGCGGGCTTGTCTAGCACGGCGCCATCACTTCAGGAGGACAGAATGAGACAATCGTTTTTGCTTGCCGCCAGCGGTGCCATCGCCGCCCTGACCCTTGCCGCCTGCGGGCCGGAGACCGAGACCGAGATCAGCCGCGCCGAAGCCGATCTGCGCGTGGGCGAGGTCATTGCGCCCGCGCCGCCGACCGTGGCAACCGGCGTGATCCAGCCGGCCAATACGCTGAACGGCACCTATAACCTGCGTTCCTCGGAATGCGGGCAGGCCGGCAGCGAGGGCGCGCTGGCGATCGAGGGCAGCCGCTTCCGGTTCTCGCAAGCGCAATGCACGGCGATCGCCAGTTCGGTCAAGGGCAATGCCACCGAGACGCAGCTGAACTGTTCCCATGACGCTCAGAGCTTCGAGCGCCTGGTGAACCTGCGCCTGTCACCCGGCATCCTGCAAATGGAAGAAAAGGGCGTGGGCCTGCGCTACTACCGCTGCCCGGCTGCCTGAGCACGGGGCGGTCCGTTCTGACAGACACGGGCCGCCATTTCTGGCGGATGGACCGCGACATGGATATTTATGGACAGAAGAAACGGGCTTCTTCTGTCTTCAAATATCCATATCCGGTGGCTCCGCAGGCCGGGCGTCGGCGGATGGGGACAGGCCGATCTAGATGACCTCGATCCCCGTGCCGGGCAGGGCCTCGCCGATGATGGCGGCCCTGGGGTGGATGCGCCGGATTTCGGCCAGAAGCGCCTCGGCCCGATCAGGGGCGACCGCGATCAGCAGCCCGCCCGATGTCTGGGGGTCGGTCAGCAGGTCCTGTTC
>JAUNTV010000096.1:0-4169 GCA_030538515.1 Paracoccus sp. (in: a-proteobacteria) | reverse complement strand
GGTGATATCGGGGGGCAGGCGCGTATCGGGGGCCACGGCGGTCCAGTTGCGGTCGCTTGCCCCCGTGCGATGCCCGCTTGCCGCCAGTTCGGCGGCGCGGCTCAGAAGGGGGACGGCGGCGCGGTCGATCCTGAGTTGAAGCCCCGCGCCTTTCGCCATTTCCAGCCCGTGGCCGAGAATGCCGAAACCGGTGACATCGGTGATGGCATGGACTTCCGCGCGCGCGGAAAGATCCTGCCCGATCCGGTTCAGCGTGGTGCAGGATGCCACCATCTCGGCGATATCGGCATCTGTCGCACTGCCTTTCTTGATCGCATTGGAATAGATGCCGACGCCGACGGGTTTGGTCAGGATCAGCCTGTCGCCGGGGCGCGCGCCGCCATTTCTGCGAACCTGTTCAGGCGTGCAGATACCGATCACGGCGAGCCCGTAGATCGGTTCTGGCGCGTCGATGGAATGGCCGCCTGCGATGGGGATGCCGGCCTCGGCGCAGGTTTCGGCACCGCCTGCAAGGATGGCGCGGATCGTGGCCGGGTCCATCGCATTGATCGGCATGCCAAGGATCGCCAGCGCCATGATCGGGCGCCCCCCCATGGCGTAGATATCGGAAATCGCATTGGTCGCGGCGATGCGTCCGAAATCGCGTGCATCATCGACCATGGGCATGAAGAAATCGGTGGTGGCGATCACGCAGGTCTTGTCGTCGATCTGCCAGACCGCCGCGTCATCGGATTCCGCATTGCCGACCAGAAGCTGCGGGAAAAGCTGCGCCACCGGCTGATCCGCCAGAAGATCGCGCAGCACCGCCGGCCCCAGCTTGCAGCCGCATCCGCCGCCATGGGCGAGTTCCGTCAGTTTCATGGCAAATTCCTTTCGATTTTTCCGGGCCGAGGCGTTATGGGATGCGCACAGCCTTGCTTGTCTCGCACTTGCAGCATTGCCGGGCCCATGCGTAATGTGACCCTGATATGACCCGTGTTCCTGATTATCCTCAACTGATTGAAATCGCCCCCGCTGCCGGGGTCAAGGCGGCAATCCACGGCTGGCGGGCGAAATGTCTGCAACGGCTGGTGCGGATGGACCTGCCGGTTCCCACCAGTTTCGCGATCTCTGCCGAGGCGGTGCGGATGATGGCGCAGGGCCAGTTGCCTGATCCCGGCCAGCTTGAGGGGCTGTTTCGGGGCGGCTCGGGGCTGGTCAGCGTGCGCCCTTCTGCGGTGAGGCCGGAATGGGGCGGGCCGCAGACGGTGCTGAATGTCGGGATTAATGATGAATGCCACCGGAAGCTGGTCGCCTCGCACGGGCAGGCGGCGGCGGATGCGCTTTATCTGAATTTCGTGCAGGCCTACGCGGTGAATGTGGCGCGGCTGGACCCGGATATGTTTGCCGAAAGCGGCGAGGGGGCGCTGGAACGCGCGCTTTCGCAGTATCGGGCCGAAATGGACGAGGGCTTCCCCCAGGACCCGACGCGCCAGTTGAACGAGGTGCTTCGCTCAATGGCGCGGGCCTGGGAATCGCCCACGGCGCGGCTTTTGCGTCAGGCCAAGGGGGCGCCGGATGATGCGCCTTTGGGGCTGGTCGTGCAGCGCATGGCGCTGGCTTTCGGGCCGGGGATCGGCGGCGCGGGCAGGATTCAGCTTGTCGACGGGGTGACTGGTGCGCCCGCGATCGAAGGGCAGTTTCGCGGGCAGGTGCAGACCGGTGCCCAGACCGTGGGCCCGGTCAGCATGTCGCTGGCCAAAAGCCCCGACGGGCCGTCGCTTCAGGGGCTGGCACCGGCGCGTTTCGATGAGCTTGTCGGCATTTGCCGGGCCGCGCGCGAGCGTCTGCGCGACGAGATGTGCATCGAATTCGTGATCTCGGATGGCGAGTTGGCGATCATCGACGCGCTGCGGGTCCGGCGCTCGTCGCGGGCGGCGGTGCGTATCGCGGTTTCGCTGGCCGGCGACGGCATCATCCCCAAGGCCGAGGCGGTGATGCGGGTCGAGCCGCGCGCGCTGTCGGAACTGATGCATTACCAGACCGATCCGCGCGCGCCGCGTGACGTGATCGCGCGCGGGATCGATGCCAGCCCCGGCGCGGCCTCGGGGCGGATCGTGTTCTCGGCTTCTGCCGCGCAGGCATCCGCCGCGCGGGGCGAGGCATGTATCCTCGTCCGGCGCGAAACCACGCCCGAGGATATCCGCGGCATGCATGCCGCGGTCGCGGTGCTGACCGAACGGGGCGGCACCACCAGCCATGCCGCCGTGATCGCGCGCGGCCTTGGCCTGCCCTGCATCGTGGGTGCCAATGGCATCAGCATCGATGTGCGCACACGCGAATTGCGCGCCGGCGGGCGCAGCTTCCGCGAGGGCGAGGAGATCACCGTCGACGGCACCTCGGGCGAGGTGCTGGCGGGTGTGGCCGAAATGCTGGAACCCGCGCTTGATGAAAGCTTCAACCAGCTTCTGGACTGGGCCGACACCTTCCGCGATCTGGGCGTGCGGGCCAATGCCGACACGCCCGAGGATGCCCGCACCGCGCGCATGTTCCGCGCCGAAGGGATCGGGCTGTGCCGGACCGAGCATATGTTCTTCGACGACATGCGCCTGCCGATCATGCGCGAGATGATCTTCGTCGACCAGCCCGAGGATCGCCGCGTCGCGCTGGAACGCCTGCTGCCCATCCAGCGCAAGGATTTCACCGAGCTTTTCCGTATCATGGCCGGGCTGCCGGTGACGATCCGGCTTTTCGACCCTCCGCTTCATGAATTCCTGCCCCATGACCGCGAGGGGGTCCGCGAACTGGCCGAATCGCTGGATCTGCCGATTTCCGACGTATCGCGCCGGATCGAGGCGTTAAGCGAGTTCAACCCCATGCTGGGGATGCGCGGGGTCCGTCTGGGGATCACCCTGCCGGAAATCTACGACATGCAGGCCCGCGCGATATTCGAAGCCACCATCGCCAGCGCGCAGGGGGGCGCGGCGGTGGTGCCCGAGATCATGATCCCCCTTGTCAGCGCGCGCCGCGAGGTCGAGATCGTGAAATCGCGCATCGATGCCGTGGCCGTCGCCGTGCGCATCGAGACCGGGCATGATTTCACCTATCGCCTTGGCGTCATGGTCGAGACCCCGCGCGCCGCCCTGCGCGCGGGTGATATCGCGCGCCATTCGGCCTTTCTGTCCTTCGGCACGAACGACCTGACACAGATGACCTACGGGCTGTCGCGCGACGATGCGGGGCGCTTCATGGGCAGCTATGTCCAGCAGGGCGTTTACGAGGAAGACCCGTTCCATATCCTTGACGTGGACGGGGTGGGGGAATTGCTTCTGACCGGCACCGAACGCGCGCGCAAGGTGCAGCCCGATATCACCATCTCGGTCTGCGGCGAACATGGTGGCAACCCGCAATCCATCGCCTTTTGCCACCGGGCGGGGATGGATTACGTTTCCTGCTCTCCTTTCCGTGTGCCGGTGGCGCGTCTTGCTGCGGCGCAGGAATCGATTCGGACGCAATCGCAGAAAAACGACTGATTCGGGGGGCTTGCTGCGTCGGTCGGGCCGATGCTGCAAGCGCGAATTGGCGCGAATCTGCCGGAACCCCGGCGAAGCCTCGGCGGGAATCTGCCTGAATCATGGTTAACATTGGCAAATCGGGAACCTCACGCCTTCGCGCGTGGCGGTGAGCAAAACCGGCTGTGTAGGTTCGCCGGGACTTTACCGGGCATGCCATGCGTTCCCGGTGCCCAATGAACAGGAAACGACCCGATGAATATGCTGACACGCAAGCTGGCCATGCTTTGCCTTGGTCTTTCGGTTGCGCTGCCGGTCTCGGTGCCGACCATTGCCGCCGCTGATCCCGCGCGTGGTCCCGAAACCATCACCCAGGCCCGCTATGGCGGTGCCGAGTCCCTCTCTTGTCTGGCCGAGGCGCTTTACTTCGAGGCGCGCGGCGAAAGCCATAATGGCCAGCGTGCCGTGGCCGAGGTGATTCTGAACCGCGTCGACAGCCGCGCCTTCCCGAATTCGGTCTGCGGCGTGGTGCATCAGCGCGGCCAGTTCACCTATAAGAAGGGCCGTGCCATGTCGAATGCCGCCGCCGCCTCGCGCGCGCGCCAGATCGCCGCCGATGCGCTGGCGGGGGCTGAACGCAACCTGACCGGGGGGGCCCCCTAGTTCCACACCACCTCG
>JAUNTV010000095.1 GCA_030538515.1 Paracoccus sp. (in: a-proteobacteria) | reverse complement strand
TGCCCGAGGTCTCGGGCTATCAGATCGTGCAGGATCTGCGCCAGGACCCCGAGCTCAGCGAGATGCGGGTGCTGATGATGACCGCGCGCGGCTCGGTGGTCGAACGGCGCAAGGGGCTGATCCTCGGGGCGGACGGGTTCATCGCCAAGCCGTTCGAACTGGCCGAGCTTCGCGCCGAAATGACCCGCGTGCTGGCAGAGGGGCGGTGATGGCCGGCGCGCCTGCGGCAGAGTTTTGCCGTCTGCATGGGGTGCTGCGGGCCGGGGCTGCAAGGCCATCTGAAGGATGAGAGAAAGAGAGGGGGGCAGGCCATGATTGCGCGGCTGTCGTTGCGGGTCAGGATCTTCCTGATCTTTGCCGGGCTGGCGGCGGGGGTGCTGGTGCTTTCGGTCGCGGCGCTTGCGCTGGCGGGGCAGCGTCTGGCGGCGCAGGGACCGCAGGCGGCGACGGATGCGCTGGCGCTGGCGGGGCTGGTGATCGGGCTTGGCGCGCTTGGGCTGGTCGCGGCGATCTGGCTTCTTTTTGACACCCATGTCGCCCGCGCCATCGAGACCCTGGCCGGTGGGCTTCTGACCGGGGCCGTGCCCGATGCGGGCGAAGGGCGCTATCTGGCCGATCTGGCCCCCGCCATCCGTGCCGCCATCCGCGCGCAGGCCCGCGCCCGGGACGAGATGCAGGCCGCCCTTGCCGCCCATGCCGAAGCGTTGGCGCGCGAAAAGACCATGCTGGAAAAGATACTGTCCGATATTGGCGCGGGCGCGATCCTGACCGACATGCAGGGCCGGGTGCTGTTCTACAATGCCGCCGCCGGACAGATGCTGCCGGGGCTGGGGCTGGATCGCCCGCTTGGCCGCTTCCTGCGTCCGGGCGGGATCGCGGCGGCGCTGGCGCGGCTGGAAGGCGGGGCCGACGCGACCGATGTGGCGCTGATCGGGGTGGACGGGGCGCGGCTGGCGGGGCGCGTGCGCGGCCTTGGCGACGATGCGGGCGGCCATGTGCTGATCCTGCGCCCGGAGGCCGCGCGCGCCGAGACACCGCCCCTTGCGCTGCTGGAGGATCTGCGCCGCCATGCCGCCGCGCTGACCCCCCTTCTGGGCGATCTCAGCCAGCCCTTGCCGCCCGCGCTTTACGATGTCATCCGCACCGAGGGGCAGGCCTTCGCCGGGGCGCTGCGCGCGCTTGATGCCGGTCTGACCCCGCCCGCCCCGCGTCAGGCCCGCACCGCCGCCGAGGAGCTGGCGCGCGGGCTTGGTCTTCCCCTGGGCGAGGTCGAGGCGCTGACGCTGGCCTGCGACGGCTGGCAGATCGGCGGGCTTCTGGCGCTTCTTGGCGCGCGGCTTGCCGACAGCGGGCGCGCGCCCACCGCCAGCATCCGGGGCGTGGGGGCCGAGGCGATGATCCGGCTGGACTGGGCCGGGCCGGGCCTGCCAATGGATCAGCTTGATCTCTGGCTTGGTGATGCGCCCGACCCGGATCATCCCGAGCTTACGGGCGATGACATTCTGGCCGCCCATGGCACCGGCATCTGGCCCGAAACCGCCGATGCCCCCGGCCATGCCCGGCTGGTCCTGCCCATGGCGATATCGGATATCCCGCGCGAGGCGCGGCCCGCTGTCACCTATGATTTCGCGCTGGCGGGGCGGGGCGCGCCCGATACCCGGCCCCTGCGCGCGCTGACCTGCGTGGTGTTCGATACCGAAACCACGGGACTGGCGCTGTCGGACCGGATCGTGCAGATCGCCGGGCTGCGCATCGCGGGCGGCAAGCTGACGGGCGAGCAATTCGACATGCTGGTCAACCCCGGCCGCCCGATCCCGCCCGCTGCGACCCGCATTCATGGCATCACCGACGCGATGGTGCGCGACGCGCCCGATCTGACCGAGGTTCTGCGCGGCTTTCACCATTTCGCCGATGGCGCCGTGCTGATCGCCCATAACGCGCCTTTCGACATGGGCCTTCTGCGCGCCGCCGAGGCCGAGACCGGCCAGCATTTCCCCAATCGCGTGATGGATACCGTGCTGCTTTCGGCGATGCTCTGGGGGCAGGCCGCGCATCATGGTCTTGATGCGATCTGCGCGCGGCTGGACATCACCATCCCCGAGGGGCTGCGCCACACCGCCATGGGCGATGCCGAGGCCACCGCGCAGGCCTATCTGAGAATGCTGCCCGCGCTGGAAGCCAAGGGCATCACCCGTTTCGAACAGATGCTTGGTCAGGCGCAGAAATATCGCCGTCTGCTGTCGGATGCCAATCTGGCGCAGGCCCATCCGGCCATGCGGGGCAATGAAGACAATGACGCGGGCTGAGGGCGCGCGCCCGGCTCAGCGGCCAAGCTTGGCGTGGACCTCGGCGATGTCGACCTCGGCCTTGGGCATCTTGTTGTCGGGATCGTCGAAATCATAATGGAAAAGCTGGAAATCGCGCTTGTAGATTTCCCAGACCAGATGACGCGAAAGATCGTCGAAATATTCGCTGACCTTATGGGCGCGCTTGGGGCCATGGCCTTCGGATTCGTTGAAACGCGGCACGCTTTCGACATCCAGCGTCACCGGCGTCTCGGCGGCGTTCAGAACGCGGGCCATGCCATCGTTGAATTTCTCGGTGAAGAAGATCTGGTCGTAGCGCCCGCCATTGGCGATGAAGGTGGCGATATGGCCCGACATGGCCGACCAGTGGATGTCGGGGTCCATGGGCCTGCGCCAGCGGATGGTGTCACGCGCGAACAGAAGGAAGCGGCGGAAGGATCTGATCTGGTCGAAGTCGAAATCATCCTCGGGGCTGCCGACCTCGATGCCGTATTTCTGGATCAGCTGCGGGACCAGATTGCCCCGGTAGCGCCGGCCATTGCGCTGGATGCCGGCGATCTTGTCGAAGAAGGACGACAGAATCCGCGCATAGGGGTTGCGCACGCAGGTGAAGGTGACGCCGCGCCCGGCACGCACCGCATCCTCGATCGGGCGCTGGCTGGCGTCGATGCCCCATTTATGCAGCCCCGCCTGCGCGTCATGGATATCGCCATCGAAATAGCGGCCATGGTCGGAATAGAACATGATCTGCCCGATGGTCGAACAGGCGCATTTCGGAACGACACGATAGACCAGAGATTCACTTTCCGTCATCCATACGCCCGGAAATCCCATGCCCTACCTCGTGCCTTTGCCGGCGGGTTGCCTGACCCGTGAAAATCGTAGAGACAAAAAGCAGATCGGCGCAGGGTTTTCAACGGCCTTGATGCCGTTTCGCTGCGTAACCGACCGTCTTTGACCGGAGAACCATGGCCAAGATCGCCTTTATCCTGCTGGCCCATAAAGACCCCGAGGGGCTGATCGCGCAAGCCCGCAGGCTGACCGCGACCGATGATTATGTCTCGATCCACTTCGACGGCAATTCGGAACCGGCCGCCTATGCGCAGATCCGCACGGCCCTTGCCGGCAATCCCAATGTCACCTTCGCCGCGCGCCGCCATAAATGCGGCTGGGGGGCCTGGTCACTGGTGGCCGCCACGCTGGAGGCGATTCGCGCCGCCGTCGCGGCCTTTCCGGCAGCCACGCATTTCTACATGCTCTCGGGCGATTGCATGCCGATCAAATCGGCCGAATACGCCCATGCCATGCTGGACGCCGAGCATGTGGATTATATCGAAAGCTTCGATTTCTTCGCCTCTGACTGGATCAAGACCGGCATGAAAGAGGACCGGCTGATCTATCGCCACTGGTTCAACGAACGCAGCCAGCCCAAGCGGTTCTATTTCTTCTATGATCTTCAGAAGCGCTTCGGCCTGACCCGCAAGATCCCCGGCGACCTGCAAATGATGATCGGCAGCCAATGGTGGTGCCTGCGCCGCGATACCATTGAAAAGGTGCTGGATTTCTGCCGCGCCCGGCCCGAGGTCCTGCGCTTTTTCGCCACCACATGGATCCCCGACGAGACCTTCTTTCAGACCGTCGTGCGCCATGTCGTGCCCCGCACCGAGATCCGCTCGCGCACGCTGACCAATCTGTTCTTCACCGATTACGGCATGCCGGTGGTGTTCTGCAACGATCACTACGACATGCTTTTGCGTCAGGATCACCTGTTCGCGCGCAAGATCAGCCCCGAGGCCGAGATGCTGAAATCGCGCCTTGGCGCGCTTTGGCGGGCCGAGGGGATGGAATTCGCCATCTCGGGCGAGGGCAAGTCGCTGTTTCGCTTCCTGACCGGGCGCGGGCGCGTGGGCCATCGCTTCGCGCCCCGCTTCTGGGAGGTCGAGGGCCAGCTTGGCCGCCAGACCCAGCTTATGATCGTGGTGGCGAAGAAATGGCATGTGGCCAAGCGGCTGACGGCGGCGATCCGCCGTCACAGCGATATTCCGGCAGTGGATTACCTGTTCAACGAACGCGATGCCGGCCTGCCCGAACTTGGCGGCGCGGGCACCACCGTGGCCAAGCGCGAAAGGCATCGCAAGGCGCTGATCCGCTTGTTGATGAACGAATATTCCGACAGCCGGCTGGTGATCTGCATCGATCCGGCGGCGATCGACCTGATCAGCGATTTCGCCGCTGACAGGGGGCGCACGCGCATTCTCTATATCGAGCCGGATCTCGATGACGACTATATCCGCGGCCATATCGGGCGGGTCGGGCTGGCCAGCCCCACGACCCCAGAGGGGGTGATGAACCGGCTGATCCCCTCGGTCCGGGGCGATCTTCTGCAAGAGGCCGAGCGCCTGCGTGAATTGAACCTGAGCGATTTCTTCGAGATCGGGACCTCGGGCGGGCTGGCCCTGAATGCCCGCGCCCTTGCCGAGTTCCTGCAACTCGACGAGGATAGCGCCAGCATGATCGCATCGACACCGCATCTTTTCGACGACTGAAGGGGGCAGCCATGGCCTATGATTACGACGACAACAATGTCTTCGCCCGCATCCTGCGCGGCGAGATCCCCAACAAGACGGTGCTGGAAACCGCCCATAGCCTGGCCTTCCACGACCTGAACCCGCAGGCGCCAAGCCATATCCTTCTGATACCAAAGGGAAAATATGTGACTTTCGACGATTTCGCCGAACATGCCAGCCCCGAGGAGATCACCGATTTCATGCGCGCGCTGGCTCAGATCACGCGCGCCGAGGGGATATCGACCGGGGCAGGCGGCATGGGGTTTCGCGCCATCGCCAATGCCGGGGACCATGCGCATCAGGAAGTGCCGCATTTCCACCTTCACATTCTGGGCGGGCGCGCGCTTGGCCCGCTGCTGGCACCCCGAAACGGCTAAGGGCTTCGCAGGCATCATCCCGTGCCCGGTCCCTGCCATCGCGGGGGCCGGGTTTTTTCTGCTTGCGGCGAAGGGGGGCTTTGGTTACTCAGTAAGTGTTACGATATAACGTAACAAAAATGTAACCGGACGGAGCCATTCATGCCCCCTATTCACAAAGCCGCCCTTGCCGCAGCCCTTGCCGGCCTGCTGGCCGGTCCTGCCCTGGCTCATGGCAGCCATTCCCATGACGACAAGCACGAAGACAGCCAGCCCGAGACCGAGACCGAGACCGGGGCCGGGACCCCCCGGGGCGGCGTCGCGCAGGGCTATTTCGAAGACAGCCAGATCGCGGCGCGCGCGCTGACGGATTGGGAAGGCGACTGGCAGTCGGTCTATCCTTACCTTCTTGATGGCGCGCTGGATGTGGTCATGGCCCATAAGGCCGAACATGGCGACAAGACCGCCCAGGAATATCGCGCCTATTACGAAACCGGCTATGCGACAGATGTGGATCGCATTGTCATCAAGGACGATTTCGTGACCTTCTTTCAGGATGGCCAGCCGGTGACCGGGCGCTATACGGATGACGGCTATGAGGTCCTGACCTATGCACAGGGCAATCGCGGCGTGCGTTTCGTCTTCCGCAAGACCGAGGGCCAGCCCGAGGCCCCCGATTACATCCAGTTCAGTGATCACATCATCGCGCCCGAAAAATCGCATCACTTCCACCTTTATCGGGGCGATGACCGCGCGGCACTGCTTGAGGAAGTGACCAACTGGCCGACCTATTACCCCGCAGCGCTGCGCGCGGGCGAAATCGCCCATGAGATGATCGCGCATTGACACCGCGCAGGCGCAGCCTTCATGCCGGAAGGCCAGGCGTCACGCGCGGCCGGTTGGCTGTATTGCCGGTCAGGGTTCCGCGCCTTTGCCAGAAGGCAGGGCGCGCTGACCGGGCAAGGGCACGGCCCGACGGGGATGGGTTCCCCTGCCGGGCCGTGCTTTTCTGGCGGGCTTCTTCCGTGGCCAAATACGCAATTCCGGCATGGCATCGCGGGCAGGGGGCGGCCCCCGCGCGGGCCCGGTCTTTCTAGGCCCGACCTTGCCCGAATTCTGCCATCAGGCGGGCGAAATCCTCGGGCGGGGGAAAGCCCGGATAGCTGTGGCGCGCGCCGGTTTCAGCCCAGGGGCGCTTTTCGGTCGTCCAGCATTCGATGAAGGGGGGCTTCTGGGCGGGGCCGGCTTCCAGCATGGTGCTGCGGATATTCACCATCGGTCCCATGACCGGCGCGGTGGTGAACAGCCAGCTCAGACAGGAAGGGCAGCAATGATGGTGCAATTCGCCGCGCATTCCACCGGGGATCGTCTCGCCCTCGATGGTGACGGCGGCTTCGGGATAAAGCGCGCTGATCGAAAAGGCGCTTGCGGTCATGCGCTGGCAGCCGGTGCAATGGCAGGCGAAGGTTATCAGGGGCGCGCCCTGCGCCGTGATGCGGACCTGTCCGCAGCGGCAGGTTCCGGTGGTGATCGGGGTGTCAGTCATGGGGTCTGTCCTTCAATGGCGGGTCATTTCGACGAAGACATCCTCTAGCCGGGGCTGTTCGATGGCGATATCGCGGATCGGCATGCCGCCCATGCGCAGCGCGTCGATGATCGCGTCAGGCTGCATCCTTGATGGCTGATAGCTCAGCGCCAGGCGCCCCGGCGCGCGCCATTCCGGCGTGACGCCGGCTGGAAGATCGGGCAGCGCGCCGGGGGCGGTCTCGATCACCAGCGTCTTGCCATCGGCGCGCGCCAGAAGTGCCCCGGTCGTATCCTCGACCAGCACCGCGCCGCGGTCGATGATGGCGATGCGGTCGCACATTGCCTCGGCCTCTTCCAGATAATGCGTGGTCAGGATGATGGTCATCCCCTGCGCGTTCAGGCGGCGCACATTCTGCCACAGCATGTCGCGCAGCCCGATATCGACCCCCGCCGTCGGCTCGTCCAGCACCAGCACCTGCGGGCGGTGGACAAGCGCCTTGGCCAGCAACAGCCGCCGCTTCATCCCGCCGGAAAGATTGCGCGTATAGCTTTCGGCCTGATCGGAAAGCCCCACCAGGGCCAGAAGCTCATCGGTCCATCGGTCGGATTTCGCCACCCCGTAAAGCCCGGCCTGCACCTCAAGGCTTGCGCGCGGCGTCAGGAAGGGGTCGATGTTCAGTTCCTGCGGCATGACCCCGATGGCGGCGCGCGAATTCCTGGGGTTCACATCCTGATCGAAGCCCCAGATCACCACCTTGCCGGCGGATTTGTTGACCAGCCCGGCCAGAATATTGATCGTGGTCGATTTTCCCGCCCCGTTCGGCCCCAGAAGCCCGTAGATCGAACCCGAGGGGATGGTCAGGTCGATCCCCCCTCAGGGCCTCTTTCGCGGGCGCATTGCCCGAGGCGCGGTAGGTCTTGCGCAGCCCCGAGATCTCGATGGCGTTTTCGCCCGTGCTGATTGCGCTGCCTGTCATAACGGTCCCTTGCCTCTTGCTGGGGTGGTCGGCTAATTGGGGTTAGACCCGATCCAGCCCCGACCGACAAGAAGGTCCGCCATGTCAAACGTTGAAATCGTCACGCCCGAGAACCCGCTTTCCACCAATGAGAACGCGCCCGGCCACCCCCCCCTTGAGACCGAGACCGTCCACAGCTGGAAAGTCGCATGCAGCGGCACCCAGAACGGCGGTCTGGGCCATCCCAGGGTCTGGCTCATGATCGCGCCCGAGACCGGCTATGTCGATTGCGGCTATTGCGACCGCCGCTTCGTGATCGACCGCGCGCATCTGCTGGATGATCATTAAGCCGTGACCGCCTGGCTTTCCCGCGCGCGCGGGGGCCGGTTTCACAGGCTGCGTGCCCCAATGCGCATGCTGCGGCACAGCCGCGCACCGGGGTAGCGGGGCAGCGACAGGCCGGGGTGGCTTGCGGCGATCAATGCGCCTCGGCCCAGTTGTCGCCAACCCCGGCATCGACCACCAGCGGCACCGAAAGCTTCTCGGCCGGCTCGGCGGCACCTTCCATCACCTTGCGCGCGGCGCTGATCAGCGCGTCGGTGGCGCCTTCGCTGACCTCGAAGACCAGTTCGTCATGGACCTGAAGCAGCATGGTCGCGGGCAGGCCCCGGATCGCCTGAGGCATGCGGATCATGGCGCGGCGGATGATATCGGCCGCCGCCCCCTGAATGGGCGCATTGATCGCCGCGCGCCGCGCGCCGCCAGCCGCGGGCCCGCTGGAATTGATGCCGGGCGTGGGAATGCGCCGCCCGAAGATCGTGCGCACGAAACCGTCGCGTTTCGCATTTTCGACCGTCTTGTCCATATAGGCGCGGATTTCCGGGAAACGTTCGAAATAGGTGTCGATGAAGGCCTGCGCCTCGGCGCGGGGGATGCGCAGGTTGCGCGACAGCCCGAAGCCCGAGATCCCATAGATAACCCCGAAATTGATCGCCTTGGCCTGACGCCGGATCATCGGGTCCATGCCCTCGACCGGCACGCCGAACATCTGGCTGGCGGTCATGGCGTGAATGTCGATCCCG
>JAUNTV010000094.1 GCA_030538515.1 Paracoccus sp. (in: a-proteobacteria) | reverse complement strand
GCGAAAACAATGGCATTATCGGGGATGAACTCGAACAGCGTCGGCGGCGGCTCGCCCGGCGCGCGGCCGGTCAGATAGCGGGAATAATTCTCGATCCCGTTGCAGACGCCGGTGGCTTCCAGCATCTCAAGATCGAAATTGGTGCGCTGTTCCAGGCGCTGCGCCTCAAGCAGCTTGCCTTCATCGTTGAACTGCGCCAGCCTGACGCGAAGTTCTTCGCGTATCCCCTTGATTGCCTGCTGCAAAGTCGGTCTTGGCGTGACGTAATGGCTGTTGGCATAGATGCGGATCTGCTTGAACTCATCGGTCTTCGCCCCGGTCAGGGGGTCGAACTCGCTGATCTTTTCCAGCTCCGGCCCGAAGAAATCGAAGCGCCATGCCCGGTCCTCAAGATGGGCGGGCCAGACCTCGACCAGATCGCCGCGCACGCGGAAACCGCCGCGCTGAAAGCTGGCGTCCAGACGGCGATATTGCTGCGCGACAAGCTGGCCGATGAATTCGCGCTGATCATACATCTGGCCCACGACCATATCCTGCGTCATCGCCGAATAGGTCTCGACCGAGCCGATCCCGTAGATACACGAGACCGAGGCCACGATGATCACATCATCGCGTTCCAGCAGCGCGCGGGTCGCGGAATGGCGCATCCGGTCGATGGCCTCGTTGATCTGGGATTCCTTCTCGATATAGGTGTCCGAGCGCGGGACGTAAGCCTCGGGCTGGTAATAGTCATAGTAGCTGACGAAATATTCCACCGCATTATCGGGGAAGAACCCCTTGAATTCGCCGTATAATTGCGCGGCCAGCGTCTTGTTGGGGGCAAGAATGATGGCGGGGCGCTGCGTTTCCTCGATCACGCGGGCCATGGTAAAGGTCTTGCCGGTGCCGGTCGCGCCAAGCAGCACCTGATCGCGTTCGCCCGCCACGACGCCCGCCGACAGTTCGGCGATGGCGGTGGGCTGGTCGCCCGCCGCCTGAAATGCGCTGTGCATGACGAAGCGCCGCCCGCCTTCCAGCTTGGGGCGGGTCTGTTCGGGCAGCAGGGGACCGGGGGCGTTGGTATTGTTATGGGCCATGGGGGCGAGGGTTCCACGTTTTGGCTTTGTTCCGTTATGTGGCGTGAAGCCCGCCCGATGCAAGGGGCGCGGCCCTGCCTAATCCTGATCGACATGGCGGGTGCCGATCATCAGCCCGCCGCCGATGCGGTAGATCAGCTTCTGATAGGGCGCGCTGCCGTCATCGGGGATCATATGGATGACGCCGCCCTTCACCTCATAGCGGCCGCCATCGGGGGCGGATTGGCGGAAACCGGCGGTGCCGCCAAGCGTGGTCTGATCGGCGCCGATGCCCTGGCCCTGAACGGTCGCGGTGACGCTGGACCAACCGCCGCCCGAATAGGTGCCATCGCTGTGATAGGCGACATAGGACCGGCTGGCCGCGCCGCCCACGATGATGGTGGGGTTGAAGCCGCTATAGGATGACCATGTCTGCGAGCCCGAGAAGCGCAGCCCGTCCGGCACCTGCTCGGCCTGAAACATCTGCCGGTCGCCGTCATAGAAGGATGTCCCGCTGGCGGCGACGCGGAAGCTCTCGGTCCCGCCGGAGGTATAGGTGACGCTGATCTGATTGCCCTCGATGCGGTAGGTGCCCCAATCGCCGTCGCCATGCTCCCACGGGACCAGTTCCGCAGGCGTGGGCGGTGTCATCCCGTTTTCCGGCGTGCCGTCATAGAACCAGCCTTCCTTCCAGAACACCACGGCGCGGCTTTGGATGTCCATCTGCATCATCCCGTCCATGCCCAGGGTCGAGCGCGTGACGCTGCCCCAGTAGATTCCGTCGAACGGGCCGGGTTCGGGGGGCGGCATCAGGGGCTTTCCGGGCGGGATGAAGTAAAGCCCGTCGATCATGCTCATCAGGCTGGTCTCGAAGGTCTCGGATGTCTCGGTGATCTGTTCGGGGGTGCCCGCCGGGCCGCGAAAGCCGATGATTGTGGCCTTGTCACCCTGCTGGACCGGCACGATGAACAGGAGGTCATCGCCCACCATCCATGACCCCATGGCCATTTTCATCGCGCCAAAATCGCCTGCCAGCGGTTCGGTGCTGATCTGGGGGGTCGGGTCGTCACTGGACAGAAACAGCCGCGCGCTGTCACGCGCCAGCCGGGCCAGATCTGCGGGCGCCGGCCGGCTGGCGGTGACGAACATCAGGCAGTCATCGCAGCTTTCCCTGTAGCGGCGGCCAAGCTGGCGAAAGCCCTCGCCGCCCCGGTAGAGAACCCAGCCATCGGGCCGGTTGAAAACGGTATCGCTATATTGGAGCGGCTCGGCCAGAGCAGGCCCGCCACAGAGAAGAAACGCCGCCGCGGCGGAGAAAAGCAGGGGTTTCATGAAATGGCTCCGGTAAATCAGGACTTAAATCGGGGCCAGATTACGCGAAATCCGGGCCGGGAAAAGCCCGGATCGGCGGGCCGGTGTTATTCGAACACCCCGCAGGCCAGCCGCCCGCCCGCATCGCCCGTGGGCTGGGTGGCATAATCGTCGGCATGCTCGTGCACGATGAAGGCGCTGCCATCGGCATCGGTCATCAGTTCACGGGTCAGCAGCGGCGCGAAATATTCCACGGTGATCTCGCCCGAGGCGGGCACATGGAGATTGGGCAGATCGCCTGGATGCGGCCCGCCCTCGGCCCCGATGCCATGGGGGCGGCCATCGGCCAGATGCCCGCCGGCTGCCCCGAAATCAGGCGCGCAGGCCCCGGTTTCATGGATATGGACGCCCAATGTGCCCTCGGGCAGACCGGTCAGGCGGATGGTCAGGTGCATCACGCCCGATGGCGTGGGGGTGGCGTGAACCTCGCCCATCGGGGTTCCGTCTGGCCCGGCGACATGGGCGACAAGGGGGGCGGGGCCGGTGTCGGGCGCGTCCTGGGCGGTGGCAGCGGCGCCGAGCCCGGCCAGAATCAGGGCGGCGGTGGCGGTAAGGCGGATCGGTGTCATCTTCCCCTCCTGTCGGATTGACCTGTCCGTCAACGTGCCCCGCTGCCTGCGGGTTCCGGCCCTTGACGGCCCGGCTCTTGACGGGGGGGCCGGGTTTTGGGACAAGCTTGGGCATTCGTCCACTCAAAGGTCAGCCATGCGTGCCCGTATCTATCAGCCCGCCCGCAACGCCATGCAATCCGGCACCGCCCGCACGCATCACTGGGTGCTGGAATTCCCGCAGGCCGATGCCCGCGAGATCGACCCGCTGATGGGCTGGACCAGTTCCGACGATACCCAGTCACAGGTGCGCCTGCGCTTCGCCACCCGCGCCGAGGCCGAGGCCTATGCGACCGAAAACGGCATCGCCTTCACCGTGACCGAGCCGAAATCCCGCGCCCAGAATATCCGCCCGCGCGGCTATGGCGAGAATTTCGCCAATGACCGCATTGCCCCCTGGACCCATTAAGGGGGCCATGGCCACCGCCCCGCTGATCGTCGCGCCCGAGGACCCGCTTGGCGCGGATCTGGGGCTGCTTTTCCAACGCCACCATGACCATTGCCACGCCGATACGCCGCCCGGCTCGAACCATATGCTGGACCGCGCGGCGCTGCGTGATCCCTCGATCACCTTTCTGGTGGCGCGCGACGGGGACCGGCCCGTCGGCATGGGCGCGCTGAAGGATCACGGCGCCGGCCTGGGAGAGCTGAAATCCATGCATGTGCTGGCCGAGGCGCGGGGCAGGGGGGCGGCCGGGCTGATCCTTTCGGCGCTGATCGACGCCGCCCGCCGCGCCGGGCTCAGCGATCTCAGCCTTGAAACCGGTGCGCAGGACAGCTTCACCCCGGCCCGGCGCTTCTACGCGGCGGCGGGTTTCCAGACCTGCCCGCCCTTCGCCAGCTACCGCCCCGACCCGCTCAGCGCCTTCATGACGCTGAGACTGGATGACCACGCACCTTAGGCATTGCGAAAGACACGGATTTGCGCCATCAACAGCCCCGCGCTTGGCCCCGTAGCTCAACTGGATAGAGCACGGACCTTCTAAGTCTGGGGTTGGGGGTTCAAGTCCTCCCGGGGTCGCCAGCGCGTAAGTAACATCCTGTTTTGTATGGATTATTTTTGGCGGTTGACAGCGTTTTCGGCCCGGTTGACTCCATTCCGTTCTGTTCTTGTTCCTGAAGCCAGGACCTTCATGGCCGCGCTGGTGGTATAATGCTGCACTTCGTCCAGTGTCTTGTGCCCGCCCCAAGCCATGATTGCGTGGGCTGATCCGCCGGATTCTGCGATCATCGACAGGCGGGCCTTGCGCAGGCCGTGCGCGGTCTTTCCCGTCAGCCCGGCTGATGTCGCGCCGTCATTGATGGCGTTGCCGATGCCCTTCACGCTGCGCACCTTCCCGCGCGTTTCAAGGAACGTCAGCCCGCCCGCGAGGCAGATCAGCGCGTCGTGCATCATTTGTCGTTCCGCGCCCCATCGCGCCGCATAGTCGGGCAGGGGGTTCGTCCATGGAACGTAGGCGGCGCCGCCCGTCGTGGACTGCCTGAATACCAGAACCCCATCTTTGCCATCGAACCGCTGGACGCCCGGATCGGCGTATTCCCCAAGAAAACCGTGCCCGATGCTCTGTATGACGCCCTGTTCGGCCAGGGAACCGGGCATCTATGCCCGATCACGCGGACCCCTGAACGACATGTGGAAGCACTTCAGGAAGTTCACGCGAGTCCAGAATGAGGACGGGAAGTGGTTCTATCTGAGGTTCTGGGAGAACCCGCTATGGGAAGCTGCTGCGCCAAGCAGGTTATTTTATCGATTGCTTGCAGAAAACAAAGAGATCCTCAGCGTCATGGGCGCTGACAATAATTACCTCGCCCGCTTCCGTCTGGCTGAAAAGAGCTCAACGCAATGATCATACTTGATCGCAGTACCGTAACAGAGCTTCAGCTAAATACGCATTACGAAATTTACCGTAACAAGCTGATGAAAATAGATTACAAGCGCTATAGAGGCTTGGGTGAAGTGAACCTGCGGCGTTTTATTCATCATGGCACGCGTTATGGCCTTGATGCGAAGCTGCCGACAGTTCGTGATATCGCCTGTGTCATCTATCTGATGAGTCAGATCGGAAGCTACTTTTACGAAGATCCACGTTTCGTGCATCTGCATCGCATCCTCCAGGATCATGCCTCGGAAAATCCTGCCAGGCTTCAGCGCGTGACGCGCGCGTTTGACGAGATGCTGGATCACTATCCAAGTCTTGATACCAAAAATATCGGCGCGACTTTGGCAGCATACCGGGATCGGGTAAATGCGCTGCCCGCTTCTGTGGATCACGCAGAAATCGTTTCTGTATGGGCTACGTCAATTGGTGTCAAGCGTCCTGATGATGTAGCTATTCTTCAAAGAGTTTTTCCGGCTCATGCACGGCAAGCCGCCCGATATCTCGGGGTTACGCAAGAGGAGGGAGAGCGCATTTGCCTAAATCTTGCACTCTGGCTCGGGATTGGGTTCTACAAAGACCCGGTCTATCCGTGGATACGTGACGTGCCGGGCAAAGAAAGTGGCGAGGCAGCCAAGACACAGGCATTACGGGTATATGTAGACAAGAGATTTGAGAACCAGTTGAAGGCTTTTGCGGAGTTGAGAAATGACGACGAATAAAGGACCGGGAGGCGGTGGTGGTAGCTCTGGCAAGGTTGATTTTGCAGATGTTCCGGCAATAAGTGCGGGGTGTACAAGCCGTTGCGGCTGTAACGTGCTGCAAAGAATCGAAGAAACAGGGGGCAGGCCGATACCTGATATTGAGCAGTTGGCACTTGATGGACGAACTGGAAAGGGCCTGAGAAGCTGGCCTTGGTCCGGAACTATTCAGATTGATCCCAACGCGGAGCAGATTACCGTTACGACCAATGTATTGGCAGTAAATCGGACGGGAAAAAATTTGATGGAAAGGACGGCGATCCTGTCGCGCTCTCAGACGATGAATTCCGTCGCCGAGCCAACCGCATCCCGACAGCCATAAAAAGCTGGTGGAATGCGAAGCCGTATCGAATGCGGATCACTACGCAGGAATGTGGGGCGCAGAATTTTCGGATTATGTTTAATCCGAAAATTTACTTTGAGGCGTCGAAAGTTTCCGGTCGAAAGCATTACGATGCACACATTTACAATATTCCGACGCTTCAATTCAGCGAGGTTAGCACAAAGAGTAAGATCCTGCGTCTGAACATTGCGCAAAACTCAACCGGAACAGATCGGGACAGCTATGACAACCCGACTCCGCAGTCAGATACGCTGGAAGCGCATGAATATGGGCACATGATTGGTATCCGCGATCTCTACTATCTGGAATCCAAGCAGATGAATGGTGCGTCTTTCCGGTTCACGGGGGATGGCAGCGGCTTGACGGAGCCGCACAACAATGCAGGTATCAGTGCTGTAAGCGGCACATCGCCTGATGCCGGAAACTATAGTATCATGCTCGCATCAGGCGGCACGACTCATGGCTGTCTGATGGGCAGTGCCTACCAAACAGGCGTCTATCCTCGCGGCTATATGCTTCCGCTCGGGCATGTCATCAAGCAGGGAGCCTCATATAAAATCGAAAGCTGGGAGATCTTATGAAACATGTTCTCGCATTATGTGCCGTTATCGGCCTCACCGCCTGTACTATGGAGCCCCCCCCCGGGATGTCAGAAGAGCAACTCATCAATGAACAGGTTAATAGACTTTCCTATATACAGGCGCAGCCAGAAATAGCGTCCGGTACATGCGGGCCGTTTCAGGTCAACGTGTTTGCGGACCGTGAATATGAATTGGGAAGGTCAGAGGAATACGCTAGGCAAACTGCATGGTATCCGGATAAGGATGTCTCTCTCTACTTCAGCGGGTTGGCTGTAAGAATCACCAAGCCAGATACGCTGGATGCGACGGGCGTAGAGTATTTCTATACGCCCGTCATAGATGCACAATTCAATATGGCTGAACGCGTTGATTGGCTGGATGAAAAGGGAGAGTGGCGCGATGTGTCGGAGCCATTCTCATTCGTAACGGCGCATGGTCCAGAATCGCCGCGATGGGAAAAAATATATAATTCCCCCTTTGGGATACCAGGTAATACGTTTCCCAACGCTTTCTGGAGCAATCAGTTTGTCTACTCTCTACCTTATGGCAATCTTTTGGAACACGTCAGCCGTTATGCAGAACCAGGTGATCGCTTCCGCATCGTGAAGCCGCATCCGGTTCAGCTTCGCTGGCAAGGAAAGACCTGTACGATTCCCGTCCCGGATGTGGAGTTCAGGGTAACGGGCCGCAAGGAGGGTTGAGATAAGGCTTTGGCACATTGTCGGCTGGACTCATCGATCCGCTGAACGGTTGATCGCATGCCAGGGCAGTGCCGGTCTGCGATTCTACCCTTGCACCTGAGGATTATACCGGTCTTGACGGTGAGTATAGCGATGCGAATGAGAAGGCCGATCTATACCCCACACCCGAATTTTACGGATGATTTCGCCAAATATGTGACAGGTTGATAGAGGTATCAGATCACCGGAATGACGCGCAACGATGCGAACGATCTGGATCCGGCGAAGCTGCTGGAACACGAGGTCGGAAAGATGCGGGCGGTCCTGAAGCGCCTAGGGTCAGGACTCGTTCTCGGGTCTATAGCCAGAACATGACGGTAGCTGCGAGTGCGACGGCTGAGAGGAAGACCTTGGGGCACCTGTCGTAGCGGGTGGCGATCCGCCGCCAGTCCTTCAGTCGGCCGAACATGATCTCGATCCGGTTGCGACGTCTGTAGCGGCGCTTGTCGTGCTTGATAGGCTTTCCGCGAGAATTCCGGCCCGGGATGCAGGGCTTTATCCCCTTGTCTTTCAAAGCATCTCTGAACCAGTCGGCGTCATAGCCGCGGTCAGCGAGCAGCCAGTCCGCCTTTGGCAAACTGCCCAGCAGGGCCGCCGCTCCGGTGTAATCACTGACTTGGCCCGCCGTTATGAAGAACCGGATCGGGCGGCCATCGGCGTCGGTGACGGCGTGCAACTTGGTGTTCATGCCGCCCTTCGTCCGACCGATCAGACGGCCCCTCTGGTCGCCGGGTCCCCCTTTTTCGACCGCAGGCTGGTCGCCGTGCGGTGCGCCTTGAGACAGGTCGCGTCGATCATTACCGTCTTCGGAACGGCAGCCTCGGAGGCGAGCCCATCCATCATCCGGGCGAACACCCCCTTGTCGCTCCACCGCTTCCAACGGTTGTAAAGGGTCTTCGGCGGGCCATACTCCTTGGGCGCATCTCGCCATCGCAACCCATTGCGATTGACGAAGATTATCCCGCTCAACACCCGCAGGTCATCGACGCGCGGCTTGCCATGGCTCTTGGGAAAGAAGGGCTGCAGCCGCGCCATCTGCGCCGCCGACAGCCAGAAAAGATTGCTCATTGATCAGTCTCCTGGCGGAGCCTGAATCACGCAGAGACCGAATAATCAATGGGTCCTGACCCTAAGGCATTTTCATCCGCGGATTGGCAGCTTCGGGATTCTGTCGGATGAGGCGCGCAAGTTTGCGCCGAGGCGATGGAGGAGTTTGATCAAACCGGCGATGAGCCGGCGCCGGAGGTTCTTGCGGACCTCAATCGGTTGAGCGAATGGCCTGGCTATCTTTCCAGGATCGGGCAGGGCGCGACCGAAGCCGATGCAGTGGAATATGCTGATCTGATGATCGACCGCAGCCAGGGCGGCAGCTTCATGTCCAGCCGCTCGGCATGGGCGCCCGCGCCGATCAGCGCCGGGATTGCGGCGCCCAGATGGATCGTCACGGTATTGGCCAGGCTGTCCCAATGCAGCCAGCCGAGGCCGCTCAGCGCGCCGAAGATGTAATAGAGGATCATTCGGATCATCAGG
>JAUNTV010000093.1 GCA_030538515.1 Paracoccus sp. (in: a-proteobacteria) | reverse complement strand
CGCGCTGATGAAGGTGGCCAGCAGCCCGCACGCGCCCCGCAGCAAGATCACCAGCCCCGGCTGGTGGAGCAGCCCGCCGCGCCCGAAATGCGCAGCCAGCCCCGTGCGTCGCAGCCCGCCGAGCGCGCGGCAGATAATAGCAGCGCTGATCCAGCCCAGGAAAGCGCCCCCCCCGCAGCCGAAGCCGCCCGCGCCCCGCGCGGCGCGCGTCCGGGCCGGCGTCAGAATGATGCCCTGCCCGACGCGCTGAGCACCGAAACCGAAGGTGGCGAAGGCCGCGTCGAAACGCCCGAGGAAAAAGCCCCCGCACGCCGCCCGCGCGCCCCTCGGGCGGCCGCGGGCACGGCCACACCGCGCCCGCGCCGCAAGGCCGCGGATATTCCCGCCAGCGATGGCGTGGCCCCGGCCGACAGCGCCGAACAGGGCTGAGGCGGCAAAACGATCAGGAAAGGGGCCGCCGATGCGGCCCCTTTTTCTTTGCCGGGACGGCGCGCGTCATAGCGGATGAAGCCCCCAGAACACGTCCGTGCGCTTCGTGCAGGGGAAGCTTTCCAGTCCGGGAACGGGCCTTGCATCGCCATTGCGGCACAGGAAGGAACAGCAGCTGTCCCAATGCGTGACCAGTAGCGCCGAACCATCCATCGCCGCGATCATCCCATGGGCGGGCACGCGGGTCTGGCCGATCATTTCCGTGATGGGCAGATCGGTTGCGGTGAAATTGAACTCATCCGAGACGCGCATGATGTCATGGCCGGTATCCGCCATCCAGTTCAGAAAGGCGCGCTCGACATGCGGGGACAGCAGCCCGGCATCGGGCGGGATCAGGACCAGACGGTCCATCATCTCCTGAAGCTGGTCCTGCAAGGCCCGGTCGGGATTGCGCAGCGCACCGAACATGCTGCGCAACGCGATATCGATCCGGGAAAGGCTGGCCATGCCTTGCGGCCCGATCAGATCGCGCCATGCTACGGGGCGGCAATCGGCCAGAACCTCGGCATCGCTCGGATAGTCGTCACGATTGAAGCGCGCCAGGGGAATGCGGTTCGGCGCAAGAAACGGATGCAGCACCACCTCGACCCGTTCGAAATGCCCGGCGTAGGCGTCCATGACCGGACCGTCATTCGGGCAGGGCAGCAGGATCGGGCCGGTGGTCATGCGCCGTCGGTCTGGCGGGCGGCTTGCAGCAGGCGGGCGAGGGTGCAGAACTGTTCCAGCCCGATTTCCTCGGCCCGCGCGGTGGGGGGGATGCCGGCGTCGCGCAAAAGCGTCTCGATATCGGGGTGCAGCCCGCGCAGCGATGCGCGCAGCATCTTGCGGCGCTGATTGAAGGCGGCCGCCGTCAGCCCCGACAGAACCGAGGGATCGGCGGGAAAGCGCGGCGCGGGCAGCGCGGTCAGATGCACCACCGCCGAATGGATCTTGGGCGGCGGCACGAAAGCATCTGGCGGCAGGGTCATCACGATACGCGCATCCGCACGCCATTGCGCCAGAAGCGCCAGCCGCCCGTAAGCCTTCGATCCGGGGCGGGCCACGATGCGTTCGGCCACTTCCTTCTGGAACATCAGCGTCAGGCTTTCCCAGAAGGGCGGCCATTCGGGCGGCGTCAGCCAGCGGATCAGAAGCTCGGTCCCGATATTATAGGGCAGGTTCGCGGCCACCCGGATCGGCGGTGTCAGATGCGCCAGAGGGTCGATTTCCAGTGCATCGCCATGAATGACCGTCAGCCGGCCCGGATAGGCATCGGCGATTTCGGCCAAAGCGGGCAGGGCGCGGGCATCTTTTTCGATGGCCAGCACGCGGCGCGCGCCCTCGGCCAGAAGGCCGCGCGTCAGCCCGCCGGGACCGGGGCCGATTTCCAGCACGTCGCTTGCCGAAAGATCGCCCGCCTGACGCGCGATCTTGGCGGTCAGGTTCAGGTCCAGCAGGAAATTCTGGCCAAGGCTTTTCTTCGCGCGAAGGTCATGGCTGGCGATGACATCGCGCAGGGGCGGCAGCCCGTCGATGCTGCTCATGCGTCCGCCCTTGCCCTTGCCCTTGTCCTCGCCTGCGCCATGTCCCATGCCATGCGAAGGGCGGCGATGGCGCTGGCGGGGTCGGCGCGGCCAAGCCCGGCGATGTCGAAGGCGGTGCCATGATCGGGCGAGGTGCGGATGAAGGGCAGGCCAAGCGTCACATTCACCCCGCCCGCGAAATCCAGCGTCTTGATCGGGATCAGCGCCTGATCGTGATAGGCGCAGATTGCCGCGTCATGGCCCATGCGGGCAGGCGCGTGGAACATGGTATCGGCGGGCAGGGGGCCTTTCAGGTCCAGCCCCTCGGCGCGCAGACGTTCCAGCAGCGGCGCGATCCATGTGATTTCGGCATCCCCCATGGCACCGCCCTCGCCCGCATGGGGGTTCAGCCCGGCCACGGCAAGGCGCGGCGCGGGAATGCCGAAATCGCTGATCAGCCCGGCATGGGTGATGCGGATGGCGCGCTCCAGCACCTCGGGCGTGAGTTGGGCGGGCACCTCGGCCAAGGGGATATGGATGGTGGCGGGCACCACCCGGCAGGGCGGCTGCACGGCGGTCGAGGCCAGCATCATCGCCACATCCACCCCGCCCGCCAGATCGGCCAGATATTCGGTATGACCGGGAAAGCGGAACCCCGCCCCGTCCTTCAGCGCCTTCTTGTTGATCGGCATGGTGCAGATGCCCGAGGCCCGGCCCTGCCGCGCCAAGTCCACGGCGCGCGCGATCACCGCGATCACGCCTGCGGCATTGGCCGGATCGGGGCGTCCGGGCGTGGCGGGGCTGGCGAAATCATGGCGCAGCACGGCCAGAACACCGGGGCGGGGGCGGGCGGGCGGCTGCGTCAGATCATGTTCGGTGATCTCGACCCATGGCGCGCCCGCTGGCAGGTGACGCGGATCACCCAGCCAGACCATGGGCACACCCGCCGCCACAAGCGCGGGCGCCAGTTCCGGCCCGATCCCTGCCGGTTCGCCGCAGGTGACGATGACCGGCGCGGTCATCTCAGGGCCGCCTGATCACGGCATCGGCCATGAGTTCGGCAATATAGGCGTCCGAGGCGGTGTTGATCTTGCGGTTGAAGATCTGCTCGCGCACGGCATCGCGCGCGGGGATCGCATCGGGATCGGCGGCGCTTGACGCATCGCCATCCTCGGTGGCGGTGGCGATCGTGCCGCCTTCCAGCCCGGCCAGCAGAACCGGCGTGCGCTCGCACAGCATCAGCACCTCTCCGGCTGCCGCACCGCGCGGGATCACCGTTGCCTCATTGGGGTCCATGCTGGCCAGACGCAGCGCGATATCCTGCGGGATCACCCCCTGCGAGGCCGTCACCCGCTGCACCTGCTGATCGGGAATGTGATTGGCGAAGGTGTAAAGCTCATCGCAGGACCGCGCGAGGGCGGCGGCATTCTGCGCCTCGGCCATGGCGGGGAAGGTGATGGTCAGATAATCAAGCTGCTGCTCGCGCGCGCCGGGGCGCAATTCGCCGCGCGTGTCGCGCAGGTAGAACAGCACCACCGCGCCCGGCACGGTCAGCGGCGGGCTCATCTGGCCGGGTTGCAGGCCAAGGATGATCGGGCGCAGGCTTGGCGGCATATTGTCGATGGCCATCCATTCCAGCCGCCCGCCGCGCCCGGCCGAGGGGGCCGCGGAATAGCGCCGCGCCGCTTCGGCGAAAGCACCTTCCGAACTGGCCGAGGCGCGGACCTGATCGGCGCGGTTCATCGCCGCCTGTTCCTGACCGGGCGGGGCCACGATGATCAGTTCGGACATCAGCACCTGGGTGATGCGCGGGGTCTCGATGATGCGCTTCATGGCCTGATCGACTTCGGCATCCGTTACGCTGATGGTAGGCGCGATGCGGCGGCGCACGACCTCGCGCCATGCCACGCCCGACTTGACGAAATCGCGGTAAGCCTGCCGGTCGACGCCTGCGCGTTCCAGCATCTGGATGAATTCACCCGTGGTCAGCCCGGCGCGGCCCGCGAATTCCGCCAGCCCTTCCTCCAGCCCGACATCGCTGACGGTGACGCCAAGCTGGGTGGCGGCCTGAAGGCGCAGCCGGTCCTCGATCAGCGCCTTCTCGATCTCGGCCTCGTTGGCGGGGGCGTTGAGCACCTGCATGAAGCGCCCGCGCTGCTGGATCTCGTAGCGGGTGACGACGGAATTGTTCACATAAACGACAGGCGAGAAATCCTGCGCCAGCGCGGGCGCCAGATCCGCCCCGATCAGGCTTGTCGCAACTGCCATGGAAAGAAGAAACTGCCGCATGAATGTCATGCCCCCTTTTGATTTGCCGCCAATCTAGCGCATGCAGTTGCGCCGCGCCACCGTGCCCTTGCCTGCCGGGGCGCGCCCGAAGCCGCCAAGCCGGATCGACAGGTCGATATCGGTATTCGGATCGACTTCCGCCGTCGATGTGAAGCGACGCGAGGCCGCCAGCTCCACGCTGATGCATTCGTTGCGGTATGCCACCCCGAAGCCCGCCTTCTGCGTGGCGCTGGCGTCAAGGTCATAGCGCCCATGGGCACTGGCCCACCAGCCTTCCGCCAGTTGCCAGCCGATTTCCGATGTCAGTTCGGAAAGGTTGGTGGTGCGGTCCTCAAGGCTGTCGGCCTTCATCCACAGATAGCCCAGGCTCAGTTGCAGGTCAGGCCGGGCCCATCCGATGCGCAATTCGTCGCGGGTGATCGACAGGTTGTCATCCAGCAGCGCGCGATTGGCGATGCTGAGGCCCGCATTATTCGAGAAATGCCCCGCCAGCAGCCAGTCCGAGCGCCTGCCGCGCTGCAAAAGCGGCGTGTCGGCACCGTCGCCGCCATTGCGCAGGACCCGGCCCCCCGCCAGCGCCAGTGACCACCCTGTCGGGTCGAAGCGCGTCCAGGTCACGCCGATATTCGCGCGCAGCCCGGTTTCCTGCATGTCCCATCCCGGATAGCGCGACAGCGCGAACAGGTTGCCTTCGTCGAATTCGACCTGCCGGCTGTCCTCATTGGGGATATCGTCCTGATCGCGTTCGGGCGACCAGACCAGCCCGATCACCGGTTCCAGCACATAAGAGGCATGGCCGTCGCTGCCGGTCAGCGGATAGCGCATCTCGGCGGAAAGCCACGGGGTCACGCGGGTGACGCTGCTGGCATAGCGGTCATCGTCGCGGATGGCGTAAAGATCGGCCGCGATGCCGCCCGCCCCGGTCGCCACCAGACCGCCAGGCAGGATCGCCATGCGCTGCCAGTCAAGGGCCAGCGAACTGCGCGCCATGTCGCGGCCAAGGATATTTTCCCCCGAGGGGCGGCGGTGGGCATGGGCGGACCATTGCATCTGCGCCTGCCCGCCCGCCGCCTGCCAGCGGCGCACCCACAGGAAATCCGCGACCTGCGCGGGCGAGGTGATGTTATCCTCATCATCGCGCAGCGAGTGGTAATTGCCCGCCCGCGCCCAGACCAGCTTGTCGGGGCGCACACGTTCCAGTGTCATCCCGCTCCACAGCCGGTCGGCGTCCGAGATGCCGTAATCCAGCAGGTAGCCGCTGTCGGAAACCGTCTGCACCTGCACGCCAAGCGTATAGCCGCGCGGCAGTTCCCACCTTGCCGCGCCGAACAGATAGCCGCGCGTCTCGCCGGGGCGGATATCGTCGCGGCTGATGGCGCCGTTCCATTCCATCGCGCCGTTCCAGTAGGCTTGCCGGTAGCGCAGCATCAGCGTCGAGGTCCGCGAGGCCGAGACATAGGGCGTCACCGTCAGATCGGCGTGATCGCCGATGGTCTGGAAATAGGGTTGCATCACCCCGAAACCCAGATTCGAGGTGGTGCGGAACTGCGGGCGCAGAAAGCCCGACATGCGTTCGACCGTGGGATCTGGCGTGGTGATGCGCCCCGGCCATGCGGCGACGGGCAGGCCGAAGGCGCGCAGTTGCGGATAATCGAAGATCAGCTTGTTTTCATCATCGTCATGCACGATCCGGCGGGCGCGGATTTCCCACAAGGGCACCGGGTCCCCGGCGCAGATCCGGCAGGATGATGCGACGACATGGCTCAGCGTCGTATAGCGCCCCTCGCCGGTCAGCGTGGCCTCATGCGCGGCCATCTGCATCTCGCGCGCAAGGACCATGCGCGCGCCGCGCAGCATGCCTTCGCGCATGTCCTGCGTAAGCTGGCCCGAATCGGCGATGATGATGGCGTCCTGATCGGTGCCGGCCAGTCCGGGGCGGGTCAGGTGGACAGGCCCGGTCAGCGTCATCTCGCCGGTGGGGCCGTCATAGCGGATTTCCTCGGCAACCAGGCGCGCGCCCTGATACCAGACCACCACGCCGCCCGTAGCCGTCAGCGTGCGGTCGCCCGAAAGGGTGATCCGGTCGGCCAGCAGCGTGGCCGAAGCGCCCGTATCCGCATCCGCCGCTGTGGTGCTGGGGGACGGCGCGATCGTCACGCGCGCGCTGCGGCTGGCCCTGGTGCGGGTCAGCCGGCTGAGTTCGGTGCCGTCCGCGCCCGGTTCGTTGATGCCCAGGCGATCTTCGGTCGGGGCAAGCGCGGGGCCGCTGTTCCAGTCATAGGCCGGATCGCTTTCCCACCACGGCGCGTCCGGCGTGGTCTGGGCAAGTGCCGGCAGGCCGGCAAGACAGAGCGATGCGATCAGAATGCGGCCCATGATCCCTAACCGTCCTCAAGCTGTAGAAGCGCGCCGATGGCGAAAAGCAGCGCAATCACCGGGGGCGCCCATCCGGCGAAGGCGGGCGGCAGACCGGCACTGTCGCCCAGAACCTGCGCCATGCTGCGCAGAAAGAACAGCGCCAGCCCCGCCACGAAGGCACCAAGCACCAGCCCGCCCGATTTCCGCCCCCGCATATGCCGGATCGTGAAGACCGAGGCGATCATCACCATCGCCGCCAGCGTCAGCGGCAGCGCCAGTTCCATTTGCAGCCAGACCCGGTGGCGCAGCGCCGAAAAGCCCGCGCGTTCCAGCCCGGCGATATAGGCGGGCAGTTCCCAGACCGGCACCGCCCTGGGGCTGCCGAAGCCGTCGCGGATACGCTCGGCGGTCAGTTCGGTCGGCAGGCTCAGGCTTTCCATCCGGCTGGCGCTGGCTTCGGGATTGGGGTCGTCAAGCTGCCATTGCTTGACCCCCGAAAGCTGCCATTCGCCCCGGCCAAGAACCGCGCGCTGTGCCTCAAGCCGGGTCTGCGGGCCGGTGCCGGGGCCATAGATGGTGAAGCTGGCGTCATAAAGCGTGGTCGCATCGGGGCTGGTGCGCGCGGCGCGGATGACCATCTGTCCGCCGCCATCGCCAAGCCCCTGACGCAGCCAGACCGCATCTTCACTAAGGCTGACGGTCTGCGTGGCCCCGGTCTGCAATTGCAGGACCGCCGCCGAATAGCGCGATTGCGTGGCCGCGACCATGGGATTGACCACCGCCACCGCGAAGGCCCCGATCAGCGCCGCCATCACCGCAGGCGCGGCGACCGAGCGCAGGGCCGAGCGCCCCGAGGCGCGGATCGCCACCATCTCGGATGACCGCGCGAGGCCCATGAACAGCATGATCGCCGCCAGAAGCCCGACCAGAGGCAGGATCGCATAGAAGCTGCCCGCCACCGACAGCGCCGAAAGCCTTGCCGCGCCGCCAAGGGTGATGCCGTCGGATGCGAAGCGGCGGATCTGCTCGACCATATCGATCAGCAGCAGCATGGCCAGAAACACCCCCGCCAGCAGCAGAAAGGCGCGCAGGTAGCGATTGGCGACATAGCGGGCAAGGATCATGGCGTGGCCCCCGCCTGCGTTCCGGCCCCTGTTCCCGCCCCCGCCCCCGGACCCGTTCCTGCCGTGGTGCGGGGTTTTCGCGGCCCGGAATTGCCCGCCGCAACCCAGAGCAGGATCACCGATATCGTCGCCCCCACTGCGGCGGGCAGATAGACCAGGGGAAATCGTGCCGGGTTCTCGCCCGCCTGATTGGCCGCCCAATTGCTGAGCAATTGCACGAGGATCAGCGCCACCACCGCCCAAGCGATCTGACGCCAGACGCCGAAGCGCGAAAACCCCCCGACCAGAAGGGCGGCGAAGCCCAGCATGGCGGCGACGGGGGACAAAAGCGGCTGCGCAAGCCGCTCATGGGCCTCCAGCCGGGCGCGGGCGGGGCTTTCGCCGGTGGCCTCCAGCAGTTCCTGATCGGGCGACAGCAGCCTTTGCGTCGAATAATCGCGCAGGTCGCGCCCCGAGCGTGCCGTGCCGCCAAAGATACCCGACAGATCATAGGCGGTATCCTGAAAGCGGGTGACAGAAAGGCGCGGGGTTCCGGCATCATGACGCAGGGACTGGATCATGCCGTTCAGCATCACCAGCTTCGGCCCGCCCTCCGCGCGGACCAGAAGCGCCGTCTCGGCACTGAAAGAGGTGGTCACACCGGGGTCGCGGGCGTCTTCCAGAAACACGCCCTCAAGCTCTCCGACGGGTGAGATGTGGTTGATGAACAGCGTGATCCCCTTGGCCGGGTGCTGAAACACGCCGGGGTTGAGGAACTGCGCGGTCACATTCTCGGCGATCTGTTCCTGACGTTCGGCCAGACGCGCGCGCGCCATGGGCACCAGTGCATGAACCAGCATCGCCACCATCAGCCCGACCAGCAGGCCGAAGACCAGAACCGGGCGCGCCAGCCGCCAGGGCGACAGCCCCGCCGCCTGCATGGCGACCAGTTCGGATTCGCCCGACAGCCGGTTGGTGCCGTAAGCCGTCGCCGCGAAAGCCGCCACCGGCAGCACGACCGAGATCACCAGCGGCAGCGTCAGAAGCGTGAATTCCAGCACCACAAGCGCGCTTTGCCCGTCGCCGATCAGCGTTTCGAACAGCGATACCGCGCGGTTCACCCAATAGACCGCCACCAGCACAAGCGCGAAAAAGCCGAAGAAGATCAGCATCATTTTCAGGATGTAGCGGTCGATGCGGTTCATGGGCGGTTCATG
>JAUNTV010000092.1:6262-9088 GCA_030538515.1 Paracoccus sp. (in: a-proteobacteria) | reverse complement strand
CCCGCACCGGTTTCGATCTGCTGACCGGCCCGCTGATCCGCGCGCGGCTGCTGCGGCTGTCGCCCGAAGACCATGTGCTGATCCTTGCCACCCATCATATCATCTGTGACGGCTGGTCGGGTTATCTGCTGCTTGATGACCTTGCCGCCCTTTACAACGCCCATCGCGCGGGTCGCGCGCCCGCGCTGCCCCCTGCCCAGAGCTTCGCCGATTATGCCCGCACCCGCGCGGCCACCCCGGCCAGCCCGCAATCGCGCGCCTTCTGGGCCACCCAGTTCGCCGACCCGCCCGCGCTGCCCGAACTGCCCGTCGATCATCGCCGCCACGCCATGCGCAGCTTTGCCGGTGCCACCCATATCCACCGGATCGCGCCCGATCTGCTTGCCCGGCTGAAGAAATCCGCCGCGCGCGAGGGGGCCACGCTGTTTTCCGCCCTTGCCGGGATGCTGGCGGCGATGCTGTCGCGGATTTCCGGCGCGGATGAGATCGTGCTGGCGGTGCCCACAGCCGGGCAGGCGGCGCTGGAAAACGATCGCCTGGTGGGCCATTGCGTCAATCTTCTGCCGGTTCGTCTGACCTGCGCGGGCGAGACGCCGCTTGGCGCGCATCTGAAAGGGGCCTCGGGGCGGATACTGGACTGTTTCGATCATGGCGACATGACCTATGGCGCCATCCTGCAGGCCGCGGGCGTCAAATCCGCGCTCGGGCGCCAGCCGCTCAGCGAGGTGCAGTTCAACCTTGATCAGCAGCCTGCCGATTTCGGTTTTCACGGGCTTGGTGCCACGCTTTGCGCCAATCCGCGCGCGCAGACCAATTTCGACGCCATCTTCAACCTGACCGAAAGCACCGAGGGGCTGCGCATCGACCTGACCTATGCCAGCGATGTTCTGAACGCGGACAGCGCCGCCCGCTGGTGCCACCAGTTCGAGACCATGCTGAACGCCTTCGTGACCGATCCGGGCCAACCCCTGGACCGGGCGGCGCTGCTAAGCACGGATGAGGCGCTGGCGCTGGCGCGGGCGGGCAATGACAGCGCGCGGCCCCTGACGCGACCCTTGCGCGCCGATGCGCTGATCGCGCGCATGATCGCCAGGCGGCCGGATGTCACGGCGCTTGATGATGGTCAACGCCAGTTGACATATGCCCAACTCGGCGCGGAAAGCCATGGTCTGGCCGCCGAATTGACGCGCCTTCTGCCCAGACCCGGCGGGCGGGTGGCGATCCTGCTGGACCGCTCGGTCGATCTGGTCGTGGCCATGCTGGCGGTCATGCGGTCGGGCCATGCCTATATCCCGCTTGACCCGGCCCATCCGCCCGCCCGGCTGCGCGCGGTTCTGGAAGCCTCGGGCGCGGATCTGCTGATCCATGACGCGGGGGCTGCCGATCCGGCCCATGGGCTGGACCTGCTGGCGCTGCCGATGGGGCATTACGCGCCGGGGCCGCTGCCCGAACCGGACCCCGAAGGCGGCGACAGCGCCTATGTCATCTTCACCTCGGGCACGACCGGCACGCCCAAAGGCGTCGAGGTGCCCCATGCCGCGCTGGCGAATTTCCTGATCTCGATGGCCGACCGGCCCGGTTTCGGCGCGGATGACGTGCTGCTGGCGGTGACTACGGTGTCTTTCGACATTGCCGCGCTGGAATTGCTGCTGCCCCTGACCTGCGGGGGCAGGGTGGTGATCGCGCCGGATGCGGATATCCGCGCCGCTTTCCCCCTGGTCGAACGGCTGGGGCGGGGCGATATCACCATGCTGCAAGCCACGCCGACGCTTTGGCAGATGCTGCTTGAGGCCGGGCTGCAACCCGATCCGCGCCTGACCATCCTGACCGGGGGCGAGCCGCTGGCCCGCGACCTTGCCGACCGGCTGCTGGCACCTGGCGGGCCGGTCTGGAACATGTATGGCCCGACCGAGACGACGATCTGGTCCTCGGTCGCGCGGGTGGACGGGGGGGCGATCACCATCGGCCAGCCTGTCGCCAATACGACCCTGCATGTGCTTGACAGGCACGGGGCCATCGTGCCGCCCGGCGTGGTCGGGGAACTGGCCATCGGGGGTGCCGGGCTGGCCAAAGGCTATCTGGACCGGCCCGATCTGACCGAAGCCGCCTTTCCGCTGATCGATATCCCCGGTGAAGGCCGCGTCCGCCTTTACCAAAGCGGCGATCTGGCGCGGCGGGGCGCGGATGGCGCGATCACCCTTCTGGGCCGGCGTGACGGGCAGGTGAAGCTGCGCGGCTTCCGCATCGAACTGGGCGAGATCGAGGCCGCGATGCGCGCCTTTCCGGGGATCACGGCGGCGGCGGTGGCCCTGCGCGATGGCCCCGCCGGGCCGATGCTGGCGGGGTTCTGGACGGGTGAGCCGGGCCTTGACCCCGCAGCGATCACCGCCAGCCTGAAAGCGCGGCTGCCCGCCTATATGCTGCCCGCGCGCCTTCTGCATCTGGACGCGCTGCCCCGGACGGCGAATGGCAAGCTGAACCGGCGCGGGCTGCCGGCGCTTGAGACCGCGCCCGGCACCGCGCCCGCGCGCATTCCCCCCGAAACCGCGCTTGAGCAGCAAATCGCCGCCATCTGGCGCGATGTCCTTGGGCTTGATGAGATCGGCGTGACCGAGGATCTCATCGATCTGGGCGCGGATTCGCTGACGATCTTTCGCATCGCGGCGCGGATGCTGGATGGCGGGCTTGGCCTGGACGCGCGCGATCTGATGGCGCATCCCAATATCCGCGCGCTGGCGGGGTTCAGCGGGTCGCGCCAGGATGCCGGCCCCGCGACCCCTTCGCTTGGTGATTTCAGGGGCGGCGCGCGGCGGCGCTTATCTGGAT
>JAUNTV010000092.1:0-6249 GCA_030538515.1 Paracoccus sp. (in: a-proteobacteria) | reverse complement strand
CGGCCTTGTCATGAGTTTGCGCGATGAATATCAGCGCGCGGCGGTGCCGCAGCCCTTGTCTGCGGGGCCTGATATCCTGCCCTGCACGGCGGCGCAGGAACGCTTCTGGTTTCTCGACCAGATGGTGCCGGGCGATCCGGCGCTGAATGTGGCCTTTCGCTGGCATGTGACGGGCCGGGTCAGCACGGGCGCGCTTGAAACCGCCTTTCGGCGCACGATCGCACGCCACGAAATCCTGCGCAGCCGCTTTCTGCCCGATCAGGGCCGTCCGCTTCAGCAGGTCATGCCCGATGCGCCCTTTCACCTGCCCGAGATCGACCTGCGCGCCATGGCCCCCGCCGATCAGCAGGCCCGGATCGAGGCCATCGCCATCGAAAGCGCGGCGCTGCCCTTTGATCTGACCCGGCCCGGCCTGATCCGCGCGGTACTGATCCGGCTGGCCAATGATCGCGCGATTCTGGCCATCACCGCGCATCATATCGTCTTTGACGGCTGGTCGATCGGTGTTCTTGGCCGCGAGATCGGCGCGCATGCCGCCGCCGCCGAAAAGGGCGGGCAGGCCGATCTGCCCGATCTGGCGCTGCAATACGGGGATTTCGCGCTTTGGCAGCAGGAATATTTCGCCAGCCCCGGCTTCGCGGCGGATCTGGCACCGTGGCGGGCGCGGCTGGCGGGGATGCCCTATTTCGAGATCCCGCCCGATTTTCCGCGCCCGCTGACCCGCAGCGCGCGTTCGGCCAGCATCATCGCCGACCCTGGGGCGGATTTCGATGCCCGGCTTCGCGGGGGGGCGCGTGCGCGCGCCATGTCGCCCTTTGCCTTCGGGGCGGGCGTGCTTTCGGCCATGCTGGCGCGTTTCGCCGATACCGCCGAGGTCGTGCTTGGTTGCCAGATCGCGGGGCGCAACGCGCTTGAGCTGGAGCCCCTGATCGGCGTGTTCATCAATAACGTGGTGCTGCGCCTGAATGCCGCGCCTGAAACCCGGCTTGACGATCATCTGGATCACGCCCGCCGGATCGTGCAAGAGGCTCTGATCGGTCAGAACGTGCCCTTCAACCGCCTGGTCGAGATCGCCAACCCGCCGCGAGACCCCTCGCGCATGCCCCTGGTCTCGGTGAATTTCATCCTTCAGCATGTGTTCATGGAAACCGCCCGGCACGGCGATTTCGAGCTTTCCAGCGCGCCCTCGCATACGCCCGGCACCACGCAGGATCTGAATTTCATGCTGATCGGGCGGGCAGGCGGCTGGCGGATGGTGCTGGATTACAGCACCGACCTGTTCGACGAAGCGACCGCCCGCGAACTCGTGGCGCTTTGGCAAGACGCATTCCGCTTTGCCTTCGATGGTGCCGCGCGCCCGCTTGGCCAGATGGCGGGGCCCGCGCGCGGGGCCGATGCGCGCGCCGATGACAGCCGCCAGCTGACCCGGATCGAGCAGCAGCTTGCCGCCCATCCGCAGGTCGGCGCGGCGGTGGTGCTGCCTTACCGCGATGCGTCCGGCGCGCGGCGGCTGCATGGTTTCGTCACGCCGCGCGCCGATGCGCCGCTTCTGCCGCTGGAAAACCTGCCGGGGTTGCTGGCGCTGCATCTGGCCGGCAGTGCCGATGCCGCCCCGGACGGGATCAGCGTTCTTGACCGCATGCCGCTGGATCATGCGGGCCGGGTGGCGAAAGCGCGCCTGCCACTGGCCGAGGCCAGCCAGAACGCGCGCCCCCCGCCCCTTGCCGCGCCGCCCGCAAGCATCCAGTCGCGGCTGGCCGCGATCTGGGCCGGGCTTCTGGGCATCGATGAGGTGCCGCCCACGGCCAGCTTCTTCGATCTGGGCGGGCATTCGCTGCTGGCGGTGCGCATGCTGGCCATGGTCGAACAGGAATTCGGGCATCGCCCCAGCCTGAACGCGGCCTATCACCTGCCCGATCTCAACGCGCTGGCGCAATATCTGGCGGCGCAAACCGCCCCATCCGCCGACGGGGCGATCCAGCCGCTTGGCCAGGCGGGGCGGGGCATTGCCCTGATCGGCATCAACAATGCGCATGCCGTCGATGCGCTGACCCGGGCCATGCCCCACCCGCGCCCGGCCAGCATGATCAGCCTGTTCGACAAAACCGATGCGCTGCCCGCCAGCGCCGGTTTTACCCGGATCGCCGCCGATTATGCCCGCAGCCTGCGGGCCGCGCAGCCGCATGGGCCCTATGCGCTGTTCGGCAATTGCGTGCATGGCAATCTTGCGATTGAGATCGCACGCCAGTTGCAGGCAGAAGGGGAAGACGTCGCCGCCGTCATCCTCAAGGATGTCTGGGCGCCGGATTATGCGCTGCGCGTCGCGGCCAGCCGGGCAAGCGCGATCCGGGCGCGTCTGCATTATCTGCGCGTTCGGCTGCGGCTCTGGCGGCGGGGAGAGCTGTCATTCGCGGCTTTCCTCGGCTCGTTCCGGCGGCTGCGGCGGTCGGGGCTTCTGGATCTGGGTGTGCGGCTTGGCCTGATGGATCGGGTGATGAATACCAATCTGGGCCACCGGGAAGAAGCCTTTCTGAACGCCCTGACCGATGCCCGCAACGCCCATCAGCCCGCGCCCTATCACGGCACGGTGCTGCATTTCGTGACCCGAGATTCGCCGCAGGGGCGGCATTTCGACCCGGAGATGGGATGGGGCAGGCTGATCACCGGACAGCTTCTGACGCGTTTCATTGATGAGCTGAGCCTTTCTCCGGGCCGCCCCGACGGCATCGCCGAGGCCGCGCGCGAGATCGAGGCGGTCCTGCGCCCCCTTGATCCGCATGGTGGCGGAAGGGCTTCAGCCCCCGATCAGGATCACGACAATGCCAGATAAAGCACCCCGGCCCAGATCAGCACATTCACGCCGATGGCCAGCAGCCGGAACTGATGGGGTTTCAGCCCGCAAAGAAGCCTGTTTGCCGGTGTCATTCTGGCCTGGCCGATATCTGCGCGGCCCCCGTCATCTGCCGGTGCGGGCAAGCGCGGCCGCGCGGAGAAGCCACCGTCTTCCGGCTCATGCTGTTCAGAAACATATCCATCCGGTCTGTGCTGCCCCCCATCCCGCGGCACCGGGTGCTGCTGTGCCGATCCCCGCCCGGCACCATGCGGCATGTGCGTCATCACGGCACCGGTTGCGGCAAGGCTGTTCATCGGCGCCGCATTCGAAACAATCCCCGATGAGACATCCTGTGACGTCGCCGCCGCGACCCTTCGTTGCAGCCCATGGCGTTCTGCGGTCATCCCTGCCTCATCATAGCTGTGCGACCGTCCCCCTTCTCGTGCGCATAAGTGGTTTTTCACCAGCGTCAAGCCTTGCGGGCATCGCGCCCCGGCAGCCTCCCCTTATGCTGGCTCCTCATGCTGCCGTGGCACTCTTGCGTTATGCAACCAAAGAGAGAGTAGTGCCAGCATTTTTTCCGTTTAATTTGTATAAATTTTTATGCAACTCCCGCGCCTCTCGTGCGGGTCAGAAGCAAACCATTGAAACAAAATATTTTCATGTTCCTGTAGCGATGTGCCCCGGAGACGAAAATGAAAGATAACGCAAACCTGGAAAGAGAAAATGCCGGCGCGCAATCCACCGGCGAAACTGCGCCGACGGCGCGACGCTATATCATCGATGCGGTGGAACTGGACGCGGCCAGCCTGTCTCGTGCTGTGGGCGAATCGCGTGTCTCGGCCAAAGTGGCCAAGCGCAGCTTCGATGTCGCCGGCACGCTGGTGCTGCTGATCGTCTTCGCGCCGCTTCTGATCCTGATCGCGACGGTGCTGAAATTGCGTTATGGGGGGCCGGTGCTTTATGGGCACCGCCGGGTCGGGCGCGACAACCGCGAATTCCTTTGCCTCAAGTTTCGCACCATGCAGCCCGATGCCGACCGGCTGCTGGCGGAATGCCTGCGCGACGATCCGGGGATGATGGCGGAATGGGCGGCCACGCAGAAGTTGCGCAACGATCCCCGCGTGCACCCGATCGGGCGCCTGCTGCGTCATTCCAGTATGGACGAATTACCACAGTTTTTCAATGTCTTGTCAGGCAGCATGAGCCTGGTCGGCCCGCGTCCGATCACGCGGGATGAAATGCGCTATTACGGGCCTGATCTGCGGGCCTATGCATCGGTCAGGCCCGGTATCACCGGGCTCTGGCAGGTCAGCGGGCGCAACGATACCAGCTATGACGAGCGCGTGGCCCTTGATGTGCGCTATGCGGCCAAATGGTCCTTCGCGGGTGATCTGCGCATTCTGATGCGCACGGTGAAGGTGGTGCTGACCGGGCGGGGCGCTTATTGAGCGATGGCAGATCTTTCGTCGCAGCAGCCCCAACCCGCCAGCCGGGGCCGGAAAACCGCAGGGGATGCGGCGATCTCGGTCGCAGAGCGGGTGATCTCGCAGATATCGCAATTCACGATCTTTCTGGTCGCCGCCCGTCTGCTTGGCCCGGCGGAATTCGGCGTTTTCGCGCTTGCCTCGGCTTGTGCCATCCTGCTTCTGAACGTGGCGGAAGTGGCCTGGGTGCCCTTCATCATGTCGCGCGAGGGCGATGAGCGGCTGCCCCTTCAGGTGCTTCTGGTCGCCATCCTGAACGGGATCGCCTTTGGTCTGATCGGCGCATCGGCGGCGCTGGCGGGGCGGTTCTTCGGGCTGAGCGGTGATCTGGCCCTGCTGATGATGCTGTTTTCGCTATGGATCGCGCTGGCGAATGCGACCAGTGCGCAAAAGGGGGTGCTGATCTGGATGGATCGCATGAAGGCCTCGGCGCTATGCGAAATCGCGGGCGAATTGTCCGGGCTGGCGGTCGCGCTTTATGCGCTGCATCGCGGCCATGGCATCTTCGCGCTTGTCTATGGGCGGCTGGTGGCGCAGACGGTCGTGCTGTCGCTGACCTTTCTGGCCACGCGGCGGCTGCCCCGCTTCGGGCTTTCACGCGCGGATGCGCGGGACTTGTGGCGCTTTTCGGTTCAGTTCTTTTCCAGCCGGATCATGGTGCAGGCGCGGCTGCAATTCGTCACGCTGATCATCGGCATGTTCCTTGGCCCCGCCGCCGTGGGCTTTTACCGCGCGGCCGAGCGCCTTGTCGGCGCGCTTTCCGAACTGATCGTCGTGCCCGCGCAGCTTCTGGCCTGGACGCTTCTGCGACGCGCGCGCGATTTCGGGGATCCCGAGGGGCGCGAGGCCCGCATCAAACGGCAGACGGCGCAGCATATCAAGCTGATGACGGCGCTTGGCACGCCGCTGTTTCTATGGCTGATGTTGCTTAATACCCCCCTTATCACCGGGCTTCTGGGGCCCGAATGGGCACCGGCGGCGCCTTTGGTGGCGATTCTGGGCTTCGCGCGCATGGTGCTCATCCCCAGCATCATCACCGAGCCGCTTCTGTCCATCGCCGGTGCGATCCGGTACCTGCCGGGCTTCGTGGCGCGGGTGTTCCTGATCTCGGTGGTGCTGACGCTGGCGGCGGTGCCCTTCGGCGTGACCGCCATCGCAGCCAGTCAGGCGCTGACCGGGATGTTCGTGATGGTGGCGACCTTCTGGCTGTTCGAACACCGGCTGGGGCTGGGGTGGCGCGATCTGGTCTGGCCGCTGCGCCGGCTGCTCATGCCGCTTGGCTGCGGGGTGCTGGCGGTGGTGCTGATCGCGCGCGGGCTGGCGCTGCCGGACATGCCGGTGCTGGCCCTGGCAGTCATCGCCGGGCTTGGCGGCGGGCTGGCTTACGGCGCGGCGCTGGCGATTTTCGATCAGGCGATCTTTCAGCAGATCACGGCGCTTTTGCGCCGCAGCCCGGCCAGCCGGCAAGAGGCCGCGCCATGAGTGGGCAAGGAAGCCTGCGCGGGCCCGGCCATGCCCTGCGCCTTCTGCGCGGCTTGCCGCAGGCGGCAGTGGCGCGGTTGCGGCAGGTGGCGGGCCGGGGCCCGCGCTTTGCCGGTATCTATCGCCACCGGGCCGTGGCGGAGCGCGCCGCCCTTACCGCCGGGCTTGCGGGCTATGACCACGAGGAGGTCGCGCCCGTGTCCTTCGAGGCCATGTGCCGCCGCGCGCCATGGGATTATCCGGCGCTGTTCTGGCTTGGGAAGCACATGCCGGAATGCCGGGCGGTGACCGATGCGGGTGGGCATATGGGCACGAAATATATCGCTTTCTCCGAGGTTCTGGATCTGTCCGGGACCGGCTGGACGGTTTACGATCTGCCCGGGATCATCCGCGCCGCAAGGCTGCGCCAGGGGCAGGGCGGTTTGCCGCCCGCGATCCGTTTCGAGG
>JAUNTV010000091.1:3282-9252 GCA_030538515.1 Paracoccus sp. (in: a-proteobacteria) | reverse complement strand
CGAGGTCACGCCCGAGAAGGTCGAGGACTATCTGGGCGTGCGCCGCCACCGCTACGGTCTGGCCGAGAAGGAAGATCAGGTCGGTGTGGTCACGGGCCTTGCCTGGACGCAGGTGGGCGGCGATCTTCTTCAGATCGAGGCGCTGAAACTGCCGGGCAAGGGGCGCATGAAGACGACCGGGAAACTGGGCGAGGTGATGAAGGAATCCATCGACGCGGCTTCCTCCTTCGTGCGCTCGGTCGCGCCGGATCTGGGCATCCGCCCGCCCGAGTTCGAGCGCCGCGATATCCACGTCCACGTCCCCGAGGGCGCGACGCCCAAGGATGGCCCCTCGGCGGGTCTGGCCATGGTGACTTCGGTCGTGTCGGTGATGACCGGCATTCCCGTCCGCAAGGATGTGGCCATGACCGGCGAGGTGACATTGCGCGGCAATGCGCTGGCGATCGGCGGGCTCAAGGAAAAGCTGCTGGCGGCGCTGCGCGGTGGCATCAAGACCGTGCTGATCCCGGAAGATAACGCCAAGGATCTGGTGGATATTCCGGCCAATGTGAAAGAGGGCCTGCAGATCATCCCGGTCTCGAACGTCCGCGAGGTGCTGCGCCACGCCCTGGTTCACATGCCCGAACCGGTCGATTGGGACGAGGCCGCCGAAGAAGCCGCCGAGGCCGCACGCCGCCAGGCCGCCGCCAGCGGCAATCAGGGCAGTGCCGCGCCCATGGCGCATTAAAGCCAACAGAAAAGGGCGCGGGACCTCCGCCCGCGCCCTTTTCGCTGCATCCCGCCAGGCTTTCGCGCCAATACCCCTTGCACCCCCGCGCCAGCACGGCTATCTAGCGGCCGACGGGTGATTAGCTCAGCGGTAGAGCGCTTCGTTCACATCGAAGATGTCAGCGGTTCAAATCCGTTATCACCCACCATATAAGGCCCTGCGATTGCTGAAGAAGCGGTCGCGGGGCTTTTTATTTTCCGGGCCATGGCAAGACCGTCCCCCCCTCAGCGATGCGCGATGTGATCAGCCAGGGCCGGGGGCAGGCCGACAGAGGGCTTGGGCGCGGGGCGGCGGAAGGTGCCGGCGCGGGGCGCGGCGGGGCGCAGCGCGGCCAGTGCCTCGGCCTGTTTCATGGCGGCTTCGGCGCAATCGATGACGGGGACCGGCAGCAGATCCCGGACCTGCCCGGCCAGCCCCGCCAGCGGCGCGCCCGCCAGGATGATCGTATCGGCATCGCTTTCGGTGATGGCGCGATTGGCCAGCCGCACCAGCATTCCGGCCTTGTCCGACTGGACGGTGGCGATGTCGTCGAAATGCTCATCCAGCATGAATATCCCCGCGGCGCGCCCCTGAAGCCCGTGCCATTCCAGACATTCCCGATACCACGGTCCCAAAGCGGTCGAGAAGGTCACGATGGCGAAGCGCTTGCCAAGCATGCAGGCGGTCAGCATGCCGGCCTCGGCCAGACCGATCACGGGCAGATCGAACAATTCGCGCGCCGCCCCAAGGCCGGGGTCGCCGAAGGCCGCGACGATGGCGGCATCATAATCGCGGCCCCGCTCGGCCAGGATTTCCAGCAATTCGACCCCGGCCAGCAGCGCCTCGGCGCGGGTCGAGATATAGGGAACGCCCCGGCTGGCCGTCGCCACGTCCAGCACGGTGCCCGGCTGCGCCACCGCGCGCGCGGCATTCGACAGAAGCGTGCTCAGCGATGGCGAGGTATTGGGGTTGATCATCAGGATACGCATCAATCCTACCTTCAGTAACCAAGGGCGCGCGGCAGCCATGTGACCAGTCCGGGGAAGATCATGCACAGCACCAGAACGCCATATTGAACCAGAACGAAGGGCCAGACATTGCGGATCATCGTGCCCATACCGACCTTGGTGATGCCGCACATCACGAAAAGCACCACCCCGACCGGCGGCGTCATCATCCCCGCCACAAGGTTCAGCACGAAGAGCAGTCCGAAAAGCAGCGGGTCGATCCCGTAGGAGACCGCGATCGGCGCGAGGATCGGCACCAGCATGATATAGGCGGCGTTGGATTCGATGAACATGCCGACCACGATCAGCAAAAGCATGACCAGAACGAGGAACGTCACCGGGCTGGAGGTCAGATCCCGAATGAAGGTCGCCGCCTGCGCGGGCACCATATCGACCGTCATCAGAAAGGTCAGCCCGGCGGCAAAGGCGATCAGCGCCGCCACCATGGCCGAGCCGACTGCGGCGCGAAACAGCGACGAAGGCAGGTCGGAAAGCCTCAGCTTGCCGGTCAGGAAAAAGCCGACCAGCATGGCATAGGCGACCGCGATGGCGGCACCCTCGGTCGGGGTGAATATGCCGCCGACGATGCCCCCGATCACCACGACCGGCATCATCAGCACCGGCAGCGCGCGCCAGGCCTCATGCGCCAGATGGCGCAGGCTGAAGGGCTGGCCGCTGCGCGGATAGCCCCGCCGCCATGAAATATATGAGGCAAGGACCATGAACCCCACCGTCAGAAGCAGCCCCGGCACCACGCCGGCCATGAAAAGCCCGCCGACCGACACCGTCCCGCCCGCCATCAGCGCATAGACGATCATCGCATTCGAGGGCGGGATGATCGCCCCCAGATTGGCCGCCGAGGCGATGACGGCGCTGGAAAACCCGTCATCGTAATTGCGCCGCATCGAGGGCACCAGAGCCGAACCAAGCGCCGAGGCCGAGGCCACCGCCGCCCCCGACACCGCCGCCAGCATCATGCCCGCGACGATGGCCATATGGGCAACACCGCCATGCAACCGGCCGATGATCGCGTTTGAAAACTCGACCAGACGCTGCATGATCCCGGCCTTCACCATCAATTCGCCCGCCAGCATGAACAGCGGGATGGCCATCAGGGGAAAGCTGTTGACCGCATGCATCATGCGCTGCGGCAGCACAGTCAACGGAATATCGCCTGCCATCAGCCCGGCTACGGCGCCAAGGCCAAGCGCGAAAGCCAGCGGCGTGCCCAGAAGGGCCAGCGCAAGGAAGATCAGAACGGCGATCAGGGTCATGCGGGGCTATCCTCGGGTTCGGGTTCGGCCAGGGTGTTATGGATCAATGCCGCCTCGCCGAAAGCGACCAGAAGCAGGCAGTTCAGCAACCCGTGACCGGCTGCGATGGCAACCGGCAGGTAATAGCCGGCCTGGGTCAGCGGCATGGTCGGCAGGCGATCCGACCAGGAACCGGCGGTCGCGCCAAGCGCGTAGTAAAGCAGCACCGCCATCAGGATCGCGCTGAAAAGCGCCGTCAGGCGCAGCAGCCGGTGCCGGGCAAGCCGGGGCAACCGGGTCACCAGAACGTCGATGCCGACATGCACGCCATTGCGGACCCCATGCGGCAGGGCAAGGAACATGGCCCAGACGAAGGCAAGCCGGGCCAGCTCTTCGGACCAGTCGATGCCGATCGAAAAGGCATAGCGCAGCACGACCTGCCCGGCCACGGTGACGGCCATGACAGCCATCGCCGTAACGATCAGCAGCCATGACAGGATATCCAGAAGGCTGATGGCAAACAGGCTGCTGTGCAGGCCCCGCGGCGGGTCGCCGGGGGTCATTGCGTGGCATCCTCCAGCACGCGGTCGATCAGGGCCGGGTCGATGCGGGCGCGCAACTGATCGATGACCGGGGCGGTGGCGGCCTGCATCTCGGCGCGGGCCTCATCCGTGACATGGGTGAATGTCATCCCTGCGGCGATCAGCGCCTCGCGCGCGGCCTCATCCTCGGCGGCGGCGGTGCTGCGTTGCCAGGCCACGGCTTCGGCGGCGGCCTGGCGCACTTGCTGCTGCTGGTCCTCGGGCAGCGCCTCGAACTGGCTGCGGTTGACCACGAGCGCGATGAAATCGAAGAAATGATTGGTGTCCGAGACGTATTTCTGCACCTCGTTCATATTGCGCGACCGGATCACGGAATAGGGGTTCTCATGCCCGTCAAGCACACCCTGTTGCAGCGCCGAATAGACCTCGGATATCCCCATCGAGACCGGGTTCGCCCCCAGGGCGCGGAAGGTGGCGATATGGGTTTCGTTGGGTTGCAGCCGGATCTTGAGGCCGCGCATATCCCCGGCCGTCTCGATGGGGCGGATATTGTTGGTCACATTGCGAGAGCCAAGCTCCATCCAGCCAAGCGGCAGGAAGCCCTGATCGGCAAGACGCCGGTTCAGATCATCGCCCACCGGGCCATCGATCACCCGGAAAGCATCCTCGCGGTCGGCATAGACGAAGGGCAATGAGATCGCCTCGACCTCGGGGACGCTGCCGGACAGATAGGCCGCGCCGATCCAGGTGCCGAAAATCACGCCCGAACGCACCTGATCCACGTTTTCCTGCGCGCCGCCAAGCTGCATCGCAGGGAAGTTGGCGATGCTCAGCGCGCCGCCGGTGGCTTCGGTCACGGCTTCGGCAAAGCGATCCATCGCTTGCGAGCTTGAATGTTCCGCAGGGAAGTTTCCGGCCATGCGCAGGGTCTTGGCCATTGCCGGCGACATGCTGCACATCGCCGCGACCAGAGCGGCTGCGACCAGTCTGTTATGGTATGCCATTTTAACCCCGTCCTGTTGTTACTTCTTTTCGCTTTGCCAAGGTTCGCCGCGTTGCGTCTAACGATTACACAGCGAATCGGCTCTGATTTATTGAGTGTGGTTCAGGCTGGTCTTCGACATCAAGATTTTTTAGAATGCCAAAAGTGTTAAAATGATCAAATATGGATAATTTTGCATGCAATTAAGGCAAGAGCCGCAGGACCGGGCAGAAGAGATGACAGCCCGGCGCATCGCCGATCTGCTGCGCGACCGTATCGTGCGTGAAATCCTGCCCCCCGGATCACGGTTGATCGAGCGCGAGATTTCGCAGGAATTGGGCGTTTCCCGCACCCCGGTCCGCGAGGCGATCAAGGAACTGGCGGCCGAGGGGCTGGTGGATCTGCGCCCCAATCGCGGGGCCGAGGTCGCCACCTTCGATCCGCGCCGGGCCGAGGATCTGTTCGAGGTTCTGGCCGAACTCGAAGCCTTGGCCGTGCGCCGTTTCGTCCATCGCATGACCGTCGCTTCCTTGCAGGAGCTTGAGCATCTGCACGGCGAACTGGCGCGCCACTTCCACGCCCGCGAGCTGGAGCGTTATTTCACCGCAAACACCGCCATTCATGACCTTCTGATCCGCGAGGCAGGCAATGCCATCCTTGCCGAGACCCATCAGCGCCTGCTGACCCGAAGTCGGCTGGGGCGTCATATGGCCATTGCCGGCGATCATGCGCGTTGGGCGGAATCGCTGGATGAGCATGAGCATCTGCTGATCGCCGTGCGCCGCCACGATGCCGAGGCCGCCGCCGCGATCTGGCGGCGCCATCTGCGGAATTCGGGGCGCACCCTGGCAGCGGCATCGCAAGCCCATGGCGACGGGTCGGTCCCGGCTGTGCGTGAAGACGGGTTGCCCGCCGTCGGGCCTGCGGCCAATGGCTGATCGCGCCTGCGCTCAGCGCTGAAGGTCGCGGTAGCGATGGGTCGTGCCGCGCCAGTCGCGGATCGCCCATTCGCCCGGCCCCAGGCGCGTCACGGCATCGGATTCAAGCGCCACCTTGCCGTAACCGCCTGGCAGGTCCAGCACATATCGCGGGATCGCCACGCCTGAAAGATGCCCGCGCAGCGCCGCCATGATGGCCAGCCCCTTATCGATGCTGGTGCGGAAATGGCTGGTTCCCCGCGCAAGGTCGCAATGATGCAGGTAATAGGGCGTCACCCGCAGTGCGGTCAGGGCGCGAAACAGGCGCATCAGCGTATCGGCATCGTCATTCACCCCGCGTAGCAGCACGGATTGCGACAACAGCGCCACCCCGGCGCGGCCAAGGGCACGGATCGCGCTACGGGCGGGTTCGGTCAACTCGTCGGGGTGGTTGGTGTGGATGACCAGATAGACCGCCTTTTCGCGGCTGAGCACCGGAAGAAGCGCGGTGATGCGCTCGG
>JAUNTV010000091.1:0-3272 GCA_030538515.1 Paracoccus sp. (in: a-proteobacteria) | reverse complement strand
AGCGGCTGTGGATGCGGATGATTTCCAGATGCGGGATCGCGTCAAGCCGGTCCATCAGGGCCGCCAGCCGGCGCGGCGAAAGCGTCAGCGGGTCGCCCCCGGTCAGGATGATCTCTCGCAGCATTGGCGTGGCGGCGATGTAATCCAGCGCCGCATCCAGATCACGGGCGGGCAGGGGGCCGGCCGCGCCCACGACCTCGCGCCGGAAGCAGAAGCGGCAATAGACATCACAGCTTTGGGTGACATGCAGGATCGCGCGGTCGGGGTAGCGATGGGTCAGCCCGGTCACGGGGCTATGTGCCTGATCCCCGATCGGGTCGGCCAGCTCATCGTCACGGATGGTCAGTTCCCGCGCATCGGGGATGAACTGCGCGGTGATGCCGGGGCTGTCTTGCTGCATCGCAGGGGTGACGCGGATACGGAAGCTTTCCGCCACCTGACCGATCACCGCCGCATCGCCGGGCGCGACATGGCCCCGCTTTACCAGATCGGACACGGTGGTCAGGGCTTTGGCTGTCATGCGGGGGTGATTTCGCCTGTCGCGCGACCGGGGCGGGCGCTTAGTTGATTGCGGCTTGTTGCAGCGGATAGTAGCCGTCGCGGAACTCACCGAACAGGCCGGTCAGTTCGGGATGTTCGACCGGCTCGCCCGACATGTCGGGCAGCAGGTTCTGTTCGGAGACATAGGCCTGATAATAGGTCGCCTCGGTCTCGGCATAAAGGTGATAGAAGGGCTGATCACGGTCGGGGCGGTGATCTTCGGGGATCGACTGGAACCATTCTTCGGTATTCGAGAATTCGGGGTCGATATCATAGACCACGCCACGGAACGGATGCAGACGGTGGCGCACCACCTGACCGATCATGTATTTTGCCGTGCGAATTTCCATCCCGTGCCTCTTGCTCATCGGCATCGCTTCTACGCTTTTCACGCCATACTGTCTATGGACAGGTTTGACCGGCTGATAAGAATTCGTGCTGCTTTCACGGCAAAAACCCCGGAAAAGATCGGATTTTACGCGCTTTCACGTGGGCTGGCCGGGTCGGGGGCCTCGGCCTCGGCGGCTTCCAGTGTGGGCGGGGGGTCTCCGGCCAGGAAATTCCCGAATTTCTCCAGCCCCGGAATATGGTCGGCCAGCACCTTCATCACCACCAGGATGGGCACCGCGACGACCATCCCCAGAACCGACCAGAACCAGGCCCAGAGCGCCACGGTGATAAAGACCACCACCGTATTCAGTTGCAGCCGGCGCGAGACGAAATAGGGCGTGATCAACTGACCTTCCAGCGCGGTCAGCGCAAGATAGCTGGCGGCGGCCAGCAGGGGCGTGGTCAGATTGTCGAAGCTGACCAGACCGACCAGAAAACAGGCCACCACGCCAGAGACCGAGCCGAGATAAGGGATGAAGTTCAGAATGAACGCCGCCAGCCCCCAAAGCAGCGGCTGCGGCATCCCCCAGATCCACATGGTCAGCCCGACGCAGATCCCCAGCCCGGCATTGATGATGGTGATCGCGCCAAGGTAGGAGCCAAGGGCCGTTTCGATCTCGCGCATGGCCATATAGGCGGCGCGCTTGTCGCGCAGGCTGTCGAAGCTCTGCACCACCTTGAGATAGAGCATATCCCCCGAGGCAAGCAGAAAGAACAACAAAAACAATGTAAAAATGATCTGGCCGACAACCGAGGGGCCGGATTGAATGACCGTCAGCAGGGCCGAGCCGCGCCCGGAATCAACGCGGACCTTCAACTCCTGCGGCTGGCCGCTTTCCACGGGCTGCGCGGCGGCGGTGACGGTCATGCTGTCGGGGGCCATGCCCCTTGGGGCGGGCGCACCAAGCGGGGTTTGCGTCGGGGCGGTGGGCGCCGGAAGCTCTGTCGAGGCGGTGTCATTGCCCGATGTGACCTCTTCGATGCGGGCCGCGGCTTCTTCCAGCGGGCGGATATTCTCGCGCAGGGCCTGAAAGCGTTCCTCCAGCCGCTCGGTGATGCGCTGGCTGTCGGCGGCGATATCGCTGATCGGGCCAGAGACGAAATAACCAAGCCCGCCGACCAGAATCACCATGCCAAGCGTGACGATCGCGGCCGAGGCCCCCGCATTCACCCCAAACCGCCCCATGAACCGCCGAAAGGGTGCGAAAACGAAGAAAAGCAGCGCCGCAAGGCTGACCGGCATCAGGAAAGCCGATGCCGAGGTGATGAAATAAAACAGCAGGATCAGGAAGATGCCGATGATCGGCCAGACCGGGATCGGGCGGGCGGGGGTCCCGGTTTCGGCGGCGCGGGGGAAGCGGTGCTCGGTGCGGTAGTCCTGGAATCGGGGCATTTGGGCGCGCTCGTTAAGGGTTCAATGCCCCTAACGCCGACGGGGGCGCGAAAGGTCCGCGCGCCCCTGCGGTTCTTGCCGGGCGGCAGGTCAGATCGGATGGTCGCCGCTGGCGTCGATCACCCGCGTGGGCAGGCCCATTTCGCCCAGAAGTTCAAGGAAGGGGCGGGCGGGCAGGTCTTCGACATTGACCATGCGCTTCACGTCCCAGACGCCCCGCGCGATCAGGATCGCGGCGGCAACGGGCGGCACGCCGGCGGTATAGCTGATGCCCTGACTGCCGACTTCCTGATAGGCGGCCTTGTGGTCGGCGACGTTATAGATGAACACCTCGGCCTGCTTGCCGTCACGCCAGCCCTTGACCAGATCGCCGATGCAGGTCTTGCCGGTATAATCGGGCGCGAGGCTGGCGGGGTCGGGCAGCACTGCCTTGACCAGCTTCAGCGGCACGACTTCCTGTCCCTCGGCGGTGGTGACGGGCTGTTCGGACAACAGGCCAAGAGATTTCAAGACCGTGAAAACATTGATGTAATGCGCCCCGAACCCCATCCAGAAGCGCACATCGGCATCCGGGTAGCGGGCCGAAAGGGAATGCACCTCGTCATGGCCGGAAAGATAGGCGGTCTGCTTGCCGACCACGGGCAGATCCCATTCGCGCCCGACCTCGAACATCGCATTCTCGGTCCATTTGCCGCCCTGCCAGGCATAGACGGTGCCGGTGAATTCGCGGAAGTTGATCTCGGGGTCGAAATTCGTGGCGAAATAGCGGCCATGGCTGCCGGCGTTGATGTCGACGATATCGATCGAGGTGATCTCGTCGAAATATTCATCCTCGGCCAGTCGGGCATAGGCGTTGACCACGCCCGGATCGAAACCCGCGCCGAGAATCGCGGTCATCCCGGCCTTTTCGACCGCCTCGCGGCGCTTCCATTCGTAATTGGCATACCAT